>JAYSFH010000084.1:0-11108 GCA_041913405.1 Dongia sp.
GATTTATTTGTTAGGTTTATAAGCAGTTTTCTATAGTTTTTATCCAAATAAATCAATGGCTTAGCGGCGTTTTGCGCGTGACAGCCGCAGCGCCACGGCGTAGGCTTCTCATGCAGGCAATTCGGCTGAGGAGTCCCTCCCATGACGGTACGACGGATCATTGGAATGGTGATGCTGGCCGCGGCCCTGATGTTCGGCGCCGCCGAGTTCTGGTTCAGTGTCATCAACAGCTACGATGCCGGGGCCATCACCTTGGGCCGGCTCTGGGTGACGATCAGCGCCCGCAGCCTCAACATCGTGCAGTCGCTGATCACCGACCATCTCTGGAGCCCGATCTGGAACGTCGGCATCTCGCCGCTGCTGGTGGCGCCGGCCTGGTCCTTCTTCGGCGCCCTCGGCGTGCTGTTCTTCATCTTCGGCCGCCCCAAGGTGGTGGAGCGCTGAGCCGCCTTTCCGCGCGTCCCCGACCAACCCCGACTGAGTTACCCGGCGGATTCTTCGCCGGGTAACTTGATTTCAATCAATCTCCGAAGAGACTATGGGGCCAGGACCTTCCGGCGCCCCCCGAATCCGCATCTCGCGGGCCCCGCCGGCCGGCCGCAATGCCGCCCAGCGAGGCTCGCATGAATTTTCTCAGCGCCTTCTTCGACAGCCAGCAATTCGCCCCGCATGGGCAATGCCTGCTCTGGCAGTCGGACCTGCTCATCCTCTACACGGTCTCCGACGCGGCGATCGCGCTCGCCTATTTCTCGATCCCGCTGGCGCTCGGCTATTTCGCGATGAAGCGGCGCGACATCGCCTTCCGCTGGGTCTTGGTGCTGTTCTGCATCTTCATCGTCGCCTGCGGCACCACGCATCTCTTCGACGTTTGGACCCTGTGGAACCCGGATTACGGCGTGGCGGGCCTGGTCAAGGCGGTGACCGCGGTCGCCTCGGTCCTGACCGCGGTCATGCTCTGGGATCTGATGCCGAAGGCGCTGGCGCTGCCCGGCCCGCAGCAGCTCCAGAGCCTGAACCTGCTGCTGCAGAAGGAGCTCGGCGAGCACCGCTCCGCCCACGCCACCCTGAAGGACATGACCGAGGCGCTGGAGCGCCGGGTCCAGGAACGCACCGCCGATCTCGAGCGCGAGATCGCCCAGCGCCGCCTGACCGAGGCCGAGCTGCTGAAGAGCCGCGAGCAGTTCCGCCACCTCTTCCTCAGCAACCCGCTGGCGATGTGGATCTACGACCGCGACAGCCTGGAATTCCTGGAGGTCAACGACGCCGCGATCACCAACTACGGCTATACGCGCGACGAGTTCCTGAAGATGCGCCTCTCCGACATCCGCCCGCCGGAGGAGGTCGCAAGGCTGATGTCGGTCCTGGAAAAAGGCGTCGGCGCCTACGAGCAGAGCAGCAACTGGCGCCACCGCCGCAAGAACGGCGAGGTCATCACGGTCGACATCTTCACCCACGAGATCGCGATCGAGGGCCACAACGCGCGCTTGGCCGTGGTGCTGGACGTGACCCAGCGCAACATCGCCGAGGAGCAGCTGCGCCAGGCGCAGAAGATGGAGGCGATCGGCCAGCTGACCGGCGGCATCGCCCATGACTTCAACAATCTGCTCGCCATCATCCAGGGCAATATCGAGCTGGTGCAGGAGAAGGTGAAGGGCGATCCGGTTCTCGCCGAGATGATCGACTATGCGCTGCGCGCCTCCGAGCGCGGCGCCAGCCTCACCAAGCGCCTGCTGGCCTATTCGCGCCAGCAGCCGCTGGCCCCGAAGCCCGTCGACATCGCCGTGCTGATCGCCGGAATGACGGATCTCATGCGCCGCGCGCTCGGCGAGACCATCGAGGTCAGGACCCACATGGCGCCCGGGCTCTGGCCGACCCGGATCGACCAGAACGAGCTCGAGCATGCGATGCTCAACCTCGCGGTCAACGCGCGCGACGCGATGCCGAACGGCGGCACGCTCTCGATCGAGGCCGAGAACACCGAGCTCGACGGCGCCTATGCCGACCACAACATCGAGGTCAGGCCCGGCGCCTATGTGATGATTGCGATCACCGACACCGGCGCCGGCATGACCAAGGAGGTGATCGAGCACGTGTTCGAGCCCTTCTTCACCACCAAGCCGATCGGCCAGGGCAGCGGGCTCGGGCTCTCCATGGTCTACGGCTTCGTCAAGCAGTCCGGCGGCCATATCAAGGTCTACAGCGAGCCCGGCCACGGCACCACGGTCCGGCTCTATCTGCCGCGCTTCGCGGAGAAGCCCGAGGCCGAGCCCGCGCCATATGCGCCACCGCTCGACGTCGATCGCACGGGCGAGGTGATCCTGGTGGTCGAGGACGATCCCGACGTCCGCAAGCTGGTCCTCGGCATGGTGGAGAGCCTCGGCTATCGCACCATCTCGGCGATCGACGGGCCGAGCGCGCTGGAAACCCTCGACCGCGTCGGCAAGGTCGATCTTCTGTTAACCGACGTGGTCTTGCCGCGCGGCATGAACGGCGCGGCGCTGGCCAAGGCGGCACAGCAGCGCCAGGCCGGCTTGCACGTGCTCTACATGTCCGGCTACACCCGCAACGCCATCCTGCACAACGGCGCGCTGGACGAAGGCGTGCAGCTCATCACCAAGCCGTTCCGCAAGGCCGACCTCGCCGCCAAGCTGCGCGAGGTGCTCAGCGGTTAGCGCTGTCCGCCGATCCGGCGCAGCGGGCGAGGAAATCGGTCACGTCGCGGCGCATCGGATTGTCCGCGATCCAGAAGCTCGAGAATTGCAGCACGACGTCGATATGGTCCAGGCCGGCATAGTCGCGCCGGCGGACCGGATGACCGGCCGCGGCGAGGCGGCGTTCCAGGCGGACGCTGTTCGAAGGGTCGACCGTCTCGTCGGCGTCGCCGGTCACCAGCAGGACTGGCGGGCTGGGATTGCCGGCATAGGTGATCGGCAACGCCTCCGCCGGGTTCCTGGCGACGCCGAACACGCCGCGCAGCAGATCGGTGTCGAACGCGAAGTCATAAGGGCCGGCCAGGCCGACGATGCCGCAGAGTCTGGAGTCGTCAAACCCGGCGGCGGAAAGCCAACGCCGGTCCAGGCCCAGCATCATCGCGTTGTAGGCCCCGGCGGAATGGCCCATCAGCGCGATCCGCCGTGGATCGCCGCCATAGCCGGCGATCCGGTCCTGGGTCCAGCGCAACGCGGCCGCACCGTCTTCCAGAAAGGCCGGATAGCGCACGGCCGGGTAGAGCCGGTAGTCGGGTATGACGACGACGAAGCCCTCCGATGCGAGCAGCTGTCCGACGAATCGGTAGTCGCCCCGGTCGCCGCTGTTCCAATAGCCGCCATAGAAGAAGACGACGACCGGCGCCGGATCCGCGCGCGGCCGTTCGGGACGGTAGACGTCGAGCATCTGCCGCGCGTCTTCGCCGTAGCGTAGGTCGGCGCTCAGCCGGTAGCCGTTGTCGGTGGTCAGCGCGTTGAGCGCATCCACCGGTCTGCAGGCGCAGAGCGTGACGGCCAGCAGCAGCAGGGAAGCGATCGTTAGAATCCGGTTCATGCGCTGCTTACGCCGGAAAGGACGGTTCGGATCACCCGCGGCGATTCCTCGACCGTATCGCCCAAGCATTCGCCCGTTATCGACACGATGGTGTGGTCGGGAATGCCGAAATCAATGGCTTGTTAAGACGGCTGCGTCACCCTGTCGGCAAGCCGCGGCGCAGGCCGCAGACAGGATTCGGGCAAACCATGGATTTCGCAGCCAGTCGCACGCAGGTCAGCTCCGCGGAGATCGATGCCGTCCTGATTTCGGGCCTCTATCGCCGCACCAAGCCGCTGCTGATCGCCAATCTCGGCGCACTCTCGCTGCTCAGTCTGTCGCTCTTGAACAGCGCCAAGACGCTGCACATCGTCCTCTGGGCCTGCACCCTCGCCGGCTGGACCATGCTGCGCTTCGTGCTGGCGAAGACCTATCTCAGCCGGCCGCCCGACAACAGCGAAGCGCGGCTCTGGACCTATGCCTTCGCCGTCGGTTCCGGCGTCGCGGGCCTGCTCTGGGGCTCGTCGCTCTTCCTGATCGAGAGCCTGGCGCCGGAGAATGCCCGCCTGGTCACCGCTTTCCTGATGGCGGCGCTCAGCGCCGCGGCGATTGCCGGCTACACCAACAGCATGCTCGCCTTCGTGGCTTTCGTGCTGCCTTCGCTGCTGCCGTTCGGCATCCGTCTCACCTGGCTCGACGGCAGCTTCCACGCCTTGATCGCGGCTTTCGTGATCTTCTGGGCCTGGCTGCTGTGGTCGATGGCCCGGCACCTCAACGACGGCTTCAAGGACAGCATCGGCCTGGTGCTGCACAACCAGAACCTGGCGAAGCGGCTCAGCCGCGCCAAAGACGTGGCGGAGGCCGCGAGTCTCGCGAAGACCCGGTTCCTCGCCAACATGAGCCACGAGCTGAGGACGCCGCTCAATGCGATCGTCGGCTACTCGGAGATGATGGCGAACCGGATGTTGGGGCCGATCGGCAACCCGACCTACGAGTCGTATTCGAGGAACATCCTCGACAGCGGGCAGCATCTGCTCGGCATGATCGAGAAGGTGCTGGACGTTTCCAGCATCGAAGCCGGCAAGTTCAACCTGAGCGAGGACCTGATCGACGTCGAGGAGCTGGTCGACAGCGCCGTGCGCCACGTGCGGGCCGGCGCGGACGAAGACCGGATCAAGCTCCATGTCGAGGTCGAGCGCAATCTGCCCTACCTCCGCGGCGATGCGATCAAGATGCAGCAGATCCTGCTCAACCTGCTATCGAACGCGGTCAAGTTCACGCCGCCCGGCGGCCACGTCATGATCGTCGCGGACCGTCTCTCCGACGGCGGCATCGCGCTCGCGATCGCCGATACCGGAACCGGCATCGCCCAGGAACACCTCGAGCGCGTGCTGACGCCGTTCCGCCAGCTCGAGGACCAGGACCACCTGAAGCGCAGCAGCGCGCAGAACGGGCAGGGCGGCCACACCAATGCCGGGCTGGGCCTTCCCCTGGCAAAGCTGCTGACCGAGCTTCACGACGGCGGCTTCCTGCTGGAGAGCCGCCCGAACTTCGGCACCACCGTCACGGTGACCTTGCCGCCCGAGCGCGTCGCGCCGCGTCCGAAGCTGCCCGGCGGCGATCGCTGGCGCAAGGCCGCCGAATAGCCGCCGATCAGCTGGCGTAAATCAGATCCGGATGAAGGGCTGCATCAGGCGACCCAGCAGGTTGCGGAAGCGCAAGGGCGCGTCGGTGACCGCGAGGCAGATGCAGGTCTCCTCGGGGTCGGCAACCGGCCGATGGTTGGTGGCTTCGTCGGCGCATTCGACATCGCCCGGCCGGAACTGCGTGCCGCCCGCGCGATAGCTGCCCTGCAGCACCATGGTCATCTCGTTGCCGGCATGGCCATGGTCGAACACGCTGCGCCCGGGCGCGATCCGCAGCAGGCGCGCGACCGCGCCGTATTTGTCCTTGGCGAGAACGCAATGCTGGATGCCGGGGCCGAGTGAACGCCAGGCGACGGAATCGAAGTCGCTCAGATAGGTCCGAAGCGGCGCCGCAAGCATCGAGTCCGGCGCCGGAAGTGCGGTCGCGGGCTGACGGCCCGCCCGTTCGAGAATCTTCTCGACATCGGCGTTGAGCGAAGCGGGGGATGCGGCTTCCGGCACGAGCTCTTCGAGCAGCGCGCCGCCGATCGCCTCCGCCTGCGCCACGGCGGCGCGGCATTCGGCGCAATCGGCGAGATGCGCCGCGACCAGCAGCGCGAAGGGCTCGGTGGCCGCACCCGAGGCGTATTGCAGCAGGAATTCCTCCGCCGGGTGATGTTGCGGGCTCATTCGGTCTCTCCAAGGGCTTTGCGGAACCGGCGGAAGGCGAGCCGCAGCCGCGACTTCACCGTTCCCAACGGCACGCCGAGGGCAGCGGCGATGGCGCCATGCGGCCGGTCCTCGAAGAAGGACATCCGGATCACCTCGGCCTGATCCGGCGGCAGCGCGGCCAATGCGGCGCGGATCGCCACCGCATTGCGACGCGAGATCATCGTGTCTTCCGGCGAGTCCGGCGCCGCGGCTTGCAGGCTCGGATCCTCGGCGTCGATCTCCGGCCGGCGCTCGCGGCGGATGAGATCGATGCGGCGGTTGCGGGCGATCGTGAAGATCCAGGTATTGGCATTCGCCTTGGCGGGGTCGAACAGCCGCGCCTTGTTCCAGACCGCGGCCATCGCCTCCTGCACCAGGTCCTCCGACGCGGCGGCATCGGCGCCGAGCCTGCGCATGTAAACCCTGAGGCGCGGGCCGTAATGGCCGTAGAGCTCGGCGAAGGCCGCGCGGTCCGCGGCCGCGACCCGCAGCAGCAGCGCCGTCATCCGGCCGGAATCGCTCGCCGCCGGTGCGGCGGGTTCGCTAGCCATCACCGCCCACCGCGCCGGTCGGGCGGCAACCCGAAGGAAGCCCGCATGAGGTATCTGTGCCGAAGCGACATGCATGCGGGGCTATACGGAGCCCGGCCTGCCTTGGATCACCGGTGATCCAAGGCCCGCCCGGCGCCGTAGTGAAAAAGTGGATTTTGTGGGTGGAGGCGGTCGGCACTGTGACCCTGAAGGACATTTCGACGGGCGCCAGCCCATTTGGTCCCGGTAATGCGTCGCGGTCAACCGGCGGCCAGCGGATCGCGGTCATCGGCAGCGGCATCAGCGGGCTCTCGGCGGCCTGGC
This sequence comes from Dongia sp., assembly GCA_041913405.1. Taxonomy (GTDB): domain Bacteria; phylum Pseudomonadota; class Alphaproteobacteria; order Dongiales; family Dongiaceae; genus Dongia. Next base: position 6,710 of record JAYSFH010000084.1, read on the forward strand.
TGCTGGCGCGCCGCCACCGGGTGACTCTCTATGAAAGCGATTCCCGGCCGGGCGGGCACAGCAACACCGTCACCCTGCCGAAGGCGATGGGTTCGGTGCCGGTCGATACCGGCTTCATCGTCTTCAACGAGCAGACCTATCCCAACCTGACGGCGCTGTTCCGCCACCTCGGCGTGCCGACGATCGCGACCGAAATGTCGCTCGCCGTGTCGATGAACGGCGGCGCGTTCGAATATTCCGGCAGCACGCTGGACGGGCTGCTGGCGCGGCGCAGCAACCTGCTGCGCCCGCGCTTCTGGAGCATGCTGCGCGACATCGCGCGATTCTACCGCGAGGCGCCGCTGCAAGCACGGCGCCCGGAATGGGCGATGCGCAGCCTCGGCGAGTTCCTGGCCCATGGCGGCTACGGAAGGGCCTTCGTCGCCGACCATCTGCTGCCGATGTGCGCGGCGATCTGGTCGGCGCCGCCGCGCGACATGCTGGACTACCCGTTCGAATCCTTCGCCCGTTTCTGCGCCAATCACGGATTGATGAAATTCCGCGACCGGCCGGTCTGGCGCACCGTCGCCGGCGGCTCGACGTCCTATGTGCGGGCCTTGCTGGCGGATGCGCCGATCGATCTGCGCCTGAACAGCGACATCGCCGCGGTCGAGGCCGGTCCCGCTGGCGCTGCCCCGGTCATCATCGACTTCGACGGCGCGCGCCACGGTTACGATGCGGTGGTGCTGGCCTGCCATGCCGACCAGGCGCTGCGCCTGCTGGCGCGGCGGAGCGCGCTCCAGAACTGGCTGCTGGGCGCCTTCCGCTATCAGTCGAATCGCGCCATCCTGCACGCCGATCCGCGCCTGATGCCGGTCTCGCGCCGCGCCTGGTCGAGCTGGAACGTGATCGAGACCCCCGATCCGAGCCGGCCGGTGACGGTCAGCTATTGGATGAACCGCTTGCAGCGGCTGGAAGTCGACCGCGACGTCTTCGTGACGCTCAATCCCACCACCCGGCCGCGGCCGGAAAGCGTGTTTGCGGAATTCGACTACACGCATCCGATGTTCGACGGCCGCGCCGTGGCGGCGCAGTCCCAGCTCTGGCGTCTGCAGGGCGAAGGCGGGCTCTGGTTCTGCGGCGCCTATTTCGGCGCCGGTTTCCACGAGGACGGGTTGCAGTCCGGGCTGGCGGTTGCGGAGGCTTTGGGCGGCGTGCGGCGGCCCTGGCAGGTGCAGGACGAATCCGGTCGGATCTCGATCCTCCCGGCGGCGGCCCGCGAATCGGTCGCCGCGTGAGCGCAGAGCCGGAAATGCGCCCAGGGGTCCGTGAATCGGGAGTCTATGAAGGCACGGTCTATCACAAGCGTCTCCGGCCCAAGGTTCATGCCTTCCGCTACCGGGTGTTCAGCCTGCTGCTCGATCTCGATGAATTGCCTGCGCTCGGCCGGCGGCTGCGCCTGTTCAGCCACAATCGCTGGAATCTCTTCAGCTTTCTGGACCGCGATCACGGTGTCGACCGCCAGGGCTCGCTGCGGGAATGGGTGGAGGAGCGTCTCGCCGGTGTCGGGATCACGATCCCGGGTGGCCGGATCAGCTTGCTCTGCTATCCGCGGATCCTCGGTTACGTCTTCAATCCGCTCTCGGTCTATTTCTGCCACCGCGCCGACGGCGCCCTCGCGGCTGTGATCTACGAGGTCAGCAACACCTTCGGGGAGCGGCACGCCTATGTTCTCCCCCATACTGGGGATGGGGATCACGTCGGTGCAGTGCGGCAGAGCTGCCGTAAGGCCTTCTATGTTTCCCCCTTCAACGATGTCAGCGGCGGCTATCGCTTCCGGGTCCTGCCGCCCGCGGACTCGGTTTCGATCCATATTGATCAACAGGATAGCGGCGGAAAGCTGTTCCTCGCGGGCTTTACCGGCCGGCGGGCCGGACTGTCGGACCGGGCGCTCCTGGGTCTCGCCTTGCGCTATCCGCTGATGACCCTGAAGGTGATCGCGGCCATCCACTGGGAAGCTTTCCGTTTGCTGATCAAAGGCGTTCCGCTCCGGCTCGACACGCGCAATACTGGGGGGATCGAACTCCAATCCAAACTGGAAACCTGAGGCCCAGAATGACCGACGACCGGGCGCCGGCGCCTTCCGTTCCCGAGACCACCGGCGCCGATCTCGGCGGCCTGTGGTCGGCCTTCCTCCACCGCTGCTGCGCGCAGCTCGAGATCGGCGAAGTGTCGATCCGTTTTCCGAATGGGCTGGCGCGCCATTACCGCGGCCAGACTGCGGGGCCCAAGGTCGCGCTGGACATCCGGACCTGGGCGGCCTTGCGGCGGATGGCCTTCGGCGGCGAGCTCGGTTTCGCCGAAGCCTATCTCTCGGGCGAGATCGGCGTGGACGATGTGGACGGGCTGCTCCGGCTCGCCTCGCTCAACCAGCATGTGCTGGACAAGAAGCTCGCCGGCTTCGGCGTCATGCGCGTGGTCAATCGCCTGGCACATTTGCTGCGGCCCAACACCCGCAAGGGCAGCCGGCGCAACATCGCCGCGCATTACGATCTCGGCAACGACTTCTACCGGCTGTGGCTGGATGAAACGATGACCTATTCCTCGGCGCGCTTTGCCGAGGACAACGACGATCTCGCCGCGGCGCAGAGCCGGAAATATCGTCGCATTGCCGAGCTCGCCGGCATCGAGCGCGGCAGCCGGGTGCTCGAGGTCGGCTGCGGCTGGGGCGGCTTCGCCGAAATGGCGGCCCGCGAGCTTGAAGCCCGCCCGGTCAGTCTCACCATCTCCGACGCGCAGTATCGCTTCGCCCGCGAGCGGATCGCCCGCGCCGGCCTCGCCGACAAGGCGGATATCCGGCTGCAGGACTATCGCGACAGCACCGGCGAATATGACGCGGTGGTGTCGATCGAGATGTTCGAGGCGGTGGGCGAGCGGAATTGGCCGGTCTATTTCCAGGTCCTGCGCGACCGGATGGCGACCGGCGCCAAGGCGGCGTTGCAGATCATCACCATTTCCGAGGACCGCTATGCGTCCTACCGGAAGTCGGCGGATTTCATCCAGCGCTACATCTTCCCCGGCGGCATGCTGCCGACCCGGCAGATCCTCGAGAGCCTCGCCGAGCGCGCCGGCCTATCGGTGCTGTCGAACGACGGCTTCGGCGGCGAGTATGCGCGGACCTTGCGGCTCTGGGGCGAGCGCTTCCGCGAGAACTGGCCCGCCATTCAGTCGCTCGGCTTCGACGACCGCTTCCGCCGAATGTGGGACTATTACCTGCGCTACTGCGAGGTCGGCTTCAGCCTCGGCAAGATCGACGTCGTGCACCTGCAGCTGCAGCGGCGCTCATGACCGATCGGGCAGCATCCGCGCCGTCAGCCTGAAGTAGAGTCCGTAGGGCAGCAGCCGCGCGAGCTTCAGCAGCAGCACGAAGCGCCGGGGAAAGGCGATCTCGAAACGCCCGGTTTCCAGGCCGCGGCGGATGCGCCGGCAGGCCTCGTCCACCGACATCAGGAACGGCATCTCGAAGTCGTTCTGCGCGGTCAGCGGCGTCTCGACGAATCCGGGGCAGACCACAGCGATGCGGATCCCGTATCGCCGCGCATCGGGGTAGAGCGCCTCCGCCATGTTGATCAGCGCCGCCTTCGAAGCGCCGTAAGCCGAGGCGCCGGGCAGCCCGGCATAGCCGGCAACCGAGGCGACGATGACGATGGTGCCGGTGCCGCGGCGGCGCATGCGATCGAGCAAGGGCGCGATCGTGTTGCCGACGCCGATCAGGTTGGACTCGATCATACGGCGAAACACGCCCGGGTCGAAACCCTCCACCCAGATCGGCTCATAGGTGCCGGCGTTGAGCACGGCGATGTCGATCGGCCCTAGCCCGCTCTCGATCGCCGCCACCGCTTGCGCGGCCGCGTCGCCGTCGGTGACATCCAGCGGATGACAGTGGATCGCGTGCGGGGCGGCCGTCGCAGTCTCTGTGAGCGCGGCTAGGTTCCGGCCGCTGATCGCCACCACCTGCCCGTCGCCCGCAAGCGACCGCGCCAGCGCGCGCCCGATGCCCGAGCCGCCGCCAGTCACGATCACCACCTGGCCTGCGAACAGCCCAGCAGCCGCAGGATCCAGACGCAGGCGAAGGCGGCGGCTCCGGTCGCGACCGAGCCCCAGCCGAGGTCGACCGCGGTCACCACCGGCGACCAGCCGCGCAGGGTGGCCATGTTGGTCAGGTTATAGGTCCCATAGGCCAGGAAGCCGAACAGCAGGCCATGCCCCAGGGCCTGCGCCGCGGAGGCAGCCTGCAGCGCCGGCCCGACGGCGAAGACCGCGATCCCGACCGGGTAGAGCAGGTAGAAGGCGGCGGCGGGCGCCAGCAGGAACTTCTCCAGCACCAGGTTGCCGAGCTGCGCCCGATAGAGCGTGGTCC
>JAYSFH010000085.1:0-11045 GCA_041913405.1 Dongia sp.
CCTCAAATCGGGGATAACGCAATTCGGATAGGCACTATCCGGAGGGCGTTTGCTTGTGCCCCGCCACGGGCCCTGCGTGGGTTCGGCTTCGGTCGGACCGGTGAGTTCAGGGTTCGGCGGTGAGGAACGATCTTGCGTCGGCTGATGGTGGCCGCCGCCCTGCCTGTTTTAGGCCTGATGAATCGGATTGGGAGCGGAACGTGGTCGATAAGAAGAAAGCAGCTGCGGCAAAGGCGGCTCCGGCAGTGAAGGCGGTTCCGGCGGTGAAGGCGGTCGCGCCCGTGAAGGCGGTGCCGGCCCCGGCCAAGGCGAAAGACAAGGACTCCGGCTTCAAGAAGGGCGACTTCGTCGTCTACCCGACGCATGGCGTCGGCAAGGTGCTGGGTGTCGAGAACCAGGATATTTCCGGCCACACGCTCCAGGTCATCATCATCAGCTTCGACAAGGACCGCATGACCCTGCGCGTTCCGGTCGCCAAGGCGCGGAATTCGGGCCTGCGCAAGCTCTCCTCGCGCAAGGTCATGGAGACCGCGCTGCAGACCCTGAAGGGCCGTTCGCGGGTGAAGCGCGCGATGTGGTCGCGCCGCGCCCAGGAATACGAAGCCAAGATCAATTCCGGCGATCCGGTGTCGATCGCGGAAGTCGTCCGCGACCTGCATCGCAATGCCGACCAGCCGGATCAGTCCTACAGCGAGCGGCAGATCTATCAGGCGGCGCTTGACCGCCTGGTGCGCGAGCTGGCGGCGATCGATGGGATCGACGAGACGCAGGCCACCCAGCGCCTGCACCAGGTGTTGAAGGCGGCCTAAAGCCGCCGCCCTCGAGATCGGCGGGGTGAGTTCTTCATCCCGCCGGCGAGCTCTCTCCTCGGAGAGGCCCCCAGCGGTCCCAACCGCAAGCGACGGATGGCATCACCGCTTCCCCAAGCGGCGTCATCCGTCGGGGGTGTCCGATTTCTTCTCTCAGTCCGATATCGACGAAGCAGCGCCCTCTTTGCGCGCGGTCTTTGCGGCCTGCAGCAGCGTGTAGAGCCCGCAGAGCATGATTACCACGGCGCCGCCGATGGTGATGGCATCGGGCAATTCCTGGAACAGCAGGAAGCCGAAAGCGGTGCCCCAGATCAGCTGCGAATACATGAAGGACGAGACCAGGGCGGCCGCGGCGTAGCGGAAGGCGAGGATCAGCAGCAGATTGCCGAGGCCCGAGCAGGCGCCGGTCGCCGCCATCAGCCCGAAACCCATCGCATCGGGCATCCGCCAATCGCCGAGCGCGAAGGGCAGGCTGATCAGGAACAGCATGATGAAATAGACCAGCAGCAAGGCGCCGCTGGATTCGGTCTTGGCGATCCGCCGCAGCATCAGCATCGACAGCGCGAAGAGTGCGCCGGAGCCCAGCATCGCCAGCTGGCCCCACCCCATCCTGCCGCTGCCGACCGCGCCGAAATCCGGCCGCATGATCAGCACCACGGCGGCGAAGCCGATCACCACCGCGATCCATTGGCGCCAGCCCACATGCTCGCCGAGCAGCGGCGCCGAGAGCGCGGTCACCACCAGCGGCGTCATAAAGGCGATGGTGTAGGCATCCGCCAACGGGATCAGCGAGAAGGAAACGAAGGCGAGCACCAGGCTGGCGGCGCCGAGCGTGCAACGCGCCACGACCAGGCCGAGCCGGCGCGGCCGCAGGCTGGCGAAGCCCTCCCACAGCACCAGCACCGGCAAGGCCGTGAGCAGGGCGAAGACCGCGTCTATGGTGGCGATCTCGAAGACCGTGTAGTGGCGCTCCGAGAGGAACTTGGTGAGGGCATCCGCGGTCGCCAGGACGGCGAAAGCGAGAAAGCCCAGGCCGGTCCCGAGCATCGTCCGGTCTGCGTGGCCGCGCATGCGAAAGTCCCCGATACGCCCTTCGGCGGAACCGTCCCGCCCCGGCATGCATATAGCCCAAGGGCGTCGTGCGGTCAGGTGCAGAATTGCCGGCCAAGCTGATAAGCTGCGATTCGCGCGACTCGGCCCCGATTGGCGAGCGATTCGCGCCCGCATCGAAGAGACGGAGCAGATGCAGGACCCTGCCCAGGAGCCGGAAAAATTCGCAGTGCTGCGCCGGGCGCAGCGCGTCTGGGCGATCTCGCCGGTGCATGGCGATATGATGCGGCTGCGCGCCCTCCATGCCTTCATCGAGCCGTTGTTCGAGCCGGGCGACCGCATCGTCTATCTCGGCGGCTTTCTCGGCCGCGGCCCGGAAGTGGCCGGCACGGTCGACGAGCTGATCGCCTTCCGCCGCCAGATCATCGCCCGCCGGGGCATGTTCGCCTACGACGTCGTCTACCTGCGCGGCCAGCAGGAGGAAATGTGGTCGAAGCTGCTGCAGCTCCAGTTCGCGCCCAACCCGAAAGAGGTGCTGCCCTGGATGCTGCAGCAAGGCGTCGGCGCCACCATCACCGCCTATGGCGGCGATCCGGCCCAGGGCATCATCTATTGCCGCGAGGGCGCCATGGCGATCACCCGCTGGACCAACAGCCTCAGGGCCGCCATGCAGGCCAAGCCCGGCCACGCGGCGCTGATGTCGGTGACCCGCCGCGCCGCCTATACCGACGACCAGGGCCTGCTCTTCGTCCATGCCGGACTGGATCCGGAGCGCCCGCTCTCGGCGCAGGGCGACAGCCTTTGGTGGGGCAGTCCCGGCTTTGCCCAGCTCAACCACCCTTACGGCGAGTTCCTGCGCGTGGTCAGGGGCTATGACCATGCGCATCAAGGGCCGAGCGCCGGCCCGTTCACGCTGACCATCGACGGCGGCTGCGGCTATGGCGGCAAGGCCCTGGCCGCCCTGATCGACCCCAAGGGCGAGTTGCTCAATCTCGTGGAGGCGTGACGCTCCGCGTCTGCATCTCCTCGCCGCCCAGGCGAAAGACCTCCATCGGCGGCGCGCGCTCCACCACGGCATGGAGGCCGAGCGGCTGCTGCGCAATCTCGACCGGCAGCCGGCCGGCGACCTCGGCGCTGGCGACGATGATCACTTCGGAATGCCCGTCGTCGATTTCCTTGGCGAACTGCTCCAGCCGCTGCGCCACGTTCACGGTCTCGCCGACCAGGGTGTAGTTGATCCGCCCGGTCGCGCCGATATTGCCGGCCAGTGCCGTGCCGGTGTGAAGGCCGATCCGAACCCGGATCGGGTTCAGGCCCTTGCGCTTGCGCCGCGCGTTGTCGGCCCTGAGGCGCCGGCCCATCTCGACCGCGGCCCGCGCCGCCCGTTCGGCATGGTCGCCCTGCGCGGTGGGGGCGCCCCAGAAGGCCATCACGGAATCGCCGATGTACTTGTCGATGGTGCCGCCTTCGGCCGCGATCGCCTCGCCCAGGATCTCGAAATGGCGGTTGAGGAAGCGCGCCAGCGCGGCGGGGCCGAGGCGATGCCCGATCGCGGTGAAGCCGATGATGTCGGTGAACAGCACCGTCACCTCGCGCTCCTTGGCAGTGAAGGATTCCGCGCTGTCCGGCTCCATCAGCGCCGGCACCAGGGTGCGCGGCACATAGGTCGAGAGCCAGGTCAGGCCCGAGCGCATGCCGTTATAGGCTTCGGCCGCGACGTCGAACTCCCGGAGCCAACTGCCTTTCATCGGCTGAGTCTTGTCGAACTCCAGCGCACTCAATTGACGGGCGGCGCGGGCATAGCCGTGGATCGGCCGGGCGAACAGCCAGCCGAGCCCGACACCCGCCAGGATCGCCACGGCCAGCATGATCAGCGAGACGGTCAGCGCCTTGAACAGGTTGCTGTAGACATCAGTCAGGGCCGATTGCGGGACGGCGACCAGCACGGTCCAGGGATGCATGTCGCTGATCAGCCTGCGATAGACGAAGAGATATTCCTCGGCGGGTCCGACGCCCTCGCAGACCCTGAAATTCGCCCGCGCGCTGATGAACCGCGCCGCTTCGTCGTCGCAGCTGTCCGGCTGGAAGCCCCGCAGCAGAGGGTCCTGGAGGTCGGCGATTTCCGGCAGTGGCTTTTCTTCCGTGGCGACGTAGCTTCCGTCGGCGACCTCCGGGTGCACCAGCACGCGTCCGTCGCCCATGAGAACGAAACCCGGCAGACCGGAATTGCCGGTCTGAATGAGGACATGCCGGGCCATGGCGCGGGGCGATATCAGGGCGGTGATCACGCCGATGATCCGGCCGTCCTTGCGCAGCGGCGCCACGAAAGGCACCCCGCTCGAATGGATGCCCTTGGCGTAGATCGGCGGGGCCCAGCCCGGCTTGTCCATCGCCGCCCCGCTGCGGATTGCCAGGCGGAACATCGGATTGCTGACCTCGTTCTCCACCGCCGTCGCAAAGGCCTCGCCGTTGACGTCCCGCGCCGCCGAAACCACGTGCAGGTCGGCCCGGATGAAGGCGACGGCAAAGATCTGCGGCGCCGAGGCGAGCGACCCCAGCAGCAGGTCGGCGATCCGCTGGTCGTCATCGACCCGCACCTTGCCGGAGAGGATATACCCCGCCAGGAACTCTCCCTGCTCTTCCGCGGGGCGCATCTCCTGGCGCACCGATTCCTCGATGCTGGTCAGCGCCGCATCGCCGCGGTCGCGCGCATAGGTGTTGGTCGCGCTGAAGGCGGAATAGAACAGGCGGAAGCCGATCGCGCCGGCAGTCAATGTCACCAATCCGCCGAACACCAGCGCTAACACCAGCCAGATCGGGGCCCGATATCGCTTCACGGAGAAGCCTCAGGGCGCCGCCGCGGCCACCTGTCTGGAGAGTGCGCCACCCGGCAAGTTCGAGATCTGTGCGTTACCGGTGACGACGAGCTTGACCTTCTGCCCGGCCTCGAGCTGGTCGCTGGGGCCGAGATGGTTGAGCACGCGGAACCAGCCGGCGGGATCGTCCTCGACCTGCATCTGCTGGGCGAGTGATTCGACCGTGTCGCCTTCCCGCACCGTGACGACGCGGATCCGCTTCGGCGCATAGCCGGAGGCCTCTTCGGCGCTGATGCCGCGGAAGCTCTGGGCCGAGGCGATGAACTGCCGGTCCGCGGCATTGAAGTTCGCCGGCGGCGTCGCATACATGAACCGATAGACCGTCTTGGCGCTCTGGCGGATCGCCACCATCCGGATCGTGACCGGCGTGTCGTTGATGCTCCCCTTCGCAATCCCGGTCGCGGCCTCCATGCCGTTCACCTCGAAGGACTGCACGTCGGCGACCTGGGCTCCCTCCTGCCACTCCGATGCGACGTATTGCGCGAGCGCGCCGCTCGGCGCCGACGGCGCGAGGTCGAACACCATCGCCGCATTCTGGCTCTGGCCGACCACCGCCTCGGGCGAGTTCTTCAGCTTCATGCCCGAGGGCGCCTCGAAGGCGAAGCGCAGCCCCGGATGGATGAAGGTCGTCCCCTCGATCACGCCGTCGCGGGGATCCGCGCCCCAGGCCATGCCGTCGATCTGCTGCAGGAAGCGGTCGCGGTTGACCACGGCGCCTTCGACCGGGACGTTGGCTTCGGCGATCGCGCGCTGCACGCGCTCGGGCGTGCGCGGATGCGACTGCTTCATCGAGTAGGCGTCGGCCGCAGCCTCGTCGCCGGCGATCCGGGCCTCGAGATGAGTCTCGTTGTTGAGGCTTTCGAGGAACGAAGCCATCGCCTGCGGGTCGTAGCTCGCGCGTGTCAGGTAGCGCACGCCGAGCGAATCCGCCTCGAACTCCTGCTGCTGCGAATAATGGCCGAGATAGTCGGCGCCGATCTCGTTCGCCGCCGCGCCGGCCAGCTGCTGGCCGGTGTCGCCGCCGATCCATTGTCCCAGGATCTGGGCGGCAAGGGCGCCGTATTGCGCTTTCTGCGCCTGGCCCATGCGCTCGGCGGTGTGCCGGGCATTGACATGGCCGATCTCATGGCCGAGCACGCCCGCGACTTCAGCCTCGTTGTTGGCCAGCGTCAGCAGGCCGCGGGTGATGTAGACGTAGCCGCCGGGCAGCGCGAAGGCGTTGATCTCCTCGCTGTTGAGCACCGTGAACGTGTATTGCACGTCCTTGCGTTCGGCATTCCGGGCGACGGCGTTGCCGAGCTGGGTCACATAGGCGTTGAGGTTCGGCTTCTCGCTATAGGCGCCGCCGAACTCCTGGAGAATCTTGGGATGCTCCTCGGCGCCGATCTGGCTCTCCTGCGCCTCCGAGATCGGGGACATGAACTGCCGGCCGGTCGCCGGGCTGGTCGCGGTGGCGCAGCCGGCGAGGGCAACCGATGCCGTCGCCAGCAGCAGGGCGGCCGAGACGACTTTGCGGGGATCGGCGATGCGGGTTTCGGAGGAGCGGCTCATAGGGGGTCAAGTCTCCAGCACTTCGATCTGTTCCGGGTGGCTGATGTCGATTCTCGGGCCATCGAGGAGGTCGAGCCAGCCCCGGCACCGAATCGGTTTCGCGGTTAACGCGGTGACATCAAACATCGCCCGGTAGAACAGGTCCAGGGCCGGCTTTTTCACAACCAGAGTGAGGTCGGTCTCGCGCGCGGGCCCGAAATTGACGTAACCGATGCCGCCGGCCAGTGCCGCCGCGAAGACCTGGCCCTCGATGACCTGGAAGCTGCCGGCATACCGCCCGAGCTTGGGGTCGTCGGCCCGGCGCACCGCGAAGGCCGGGTGCCGCCAGATCCCTTGCGCGGCCGTGCGGGCTTTTGCCTCCAGCGCCAGCAGCATCCTGAGCCCCGCCCGATTGCGCCCATCGCCCCGCACGCGCGCATGGCCGGCGACGACCAGGGCCGCCTGCAGCCAGTCGCCCTTGCCGTTGAAGGCCTGTGCGAGGCGCCTGCCGTAGCGATCCCGCTTGCCGACATCCGTGCGGAGCGTGATCGGCTGCGCCGCGACCAGTGCCTTCAGCGCGTCCTCCGCCAGCGCAGCCAGTCCGGCCATGGCCGCGTCGCCCGGGGCGAGCCCCGGCTTCGGGGCCTCGATGCCGGCAAGGCGCAGCAGCGAGCCATCCCCGAGCTTGAGCGTATCCCCGTCGATCACGGAAGCGACGGTGGCGGCTTCCGGCGGCGACAGCCCCATCACCACGGGAATGTCATCGCCGCGCGCCGGCCGGCCGGAAACGGCCAGGAGCCCGCCGATAATCAGGTTGAGCAGGCCGCGCCGGGACGTGTAAGAAGGCTCATCCACCCTCAAGTTCCCCCTGAAATCACGCGGAATTATCGCTGATGGCGAGCAAAGACCTGTATCCCGAAATCGAGCCCTTCGACACCGGCATGCTCAAGTTAGATGGGCTGCATCAAATGTATTACGAGCAGTCCGGCAATCCCAAGGGCAAGGCCGTCGTGTTCCTGCATGGCGGGCCGGGGGCGGGGGCCAATGCCACCCATCGCCGTTTCTTCGATCCCGCCTTCTACCGCATCATCATCTTCGACCAGCGCGGCTCCGGCCGCTCGCGGCCGTTGGGCGAAATCCGCGACAACACCACGCCGCTGCTGATCGCCGACATCGAGAAGCTTCGTCAGCATCTCGGCATCGAGAAATGGGTCGTGTTTGGCGGATCCTGGGGATCCACGCTTGCGATCGCCTATGCCGAGCACCATCCGGACCGGGTCCGGGCCTTGGCGCTCCGCGGCATTTTCCTCTGCCGCAAGTCGGAGATCGACTGGTTCCTGTACGGCCTGAAGGAGCTGGCGCCGGAGGCCTGGCGCAACTTCTCGGGCCATATTCCGGAAGCCGAGCGGGGCGATCTGCTGAACGCCTATCACAAGCGCTTGATGCATCCAGACCCCGCGGTCCATATGCCGGCGGCAAGGGCCTGGAGCGTCTATGAGGGCTCCTGCTCGACCCTGCTGCCGAGCCCGGAAACGGTGCGGGCTTTTGCCGGCGATGTGCTGGCGCTGGGGCTGTCGCGAATGGAGGCGCACTATTTCAAGAACGACATCTTCCTCCCGGAAAACTTCCTGCTGCAGAACGTCGATAAGATCCGCAAGATCCCGACGGTGATCGTTCAGGGCCGCTACGACCTGGTCTGCCCGATCCGCACCGCCGACGAGCTGCACCAGGTCTGGCCGGAAGCCACCTACCAGGTGATCCCGGATGCCGGCCACTCGGCCATGGAGCCGGGGATTCGGGCGGCCTTGGTCTCCGCCATGGACCGCTTCAAGGATGCCGCCTGAGGGGCGTCGCCTGAAGGGAACTTGGGCTCACGCATCGAGTTGTGATGCCAGGCACGCGCCCCCGGTGCAAAGGCCGATCAAAGGCGTGTGTCTTGCCTGAAGAAAGCCACCGAGTCCCTTGAAAAGGGGCTGGAAAAAGCCGAATCTGCTGCGGTGCGGTAACGTGCTCAACCGGCAGACAAGCCGGGGCATCGAAGTCGCAATTGCCGGGAATACAAGATGCGGTTGTCCAATTGGCTGATCGGCCTCGTCGCGGCGGCCATTTTCGCCGCGGCTTGGGTTCTGATGAACCGGCCGGTCGAGCAGGATCCGTGGCAAGGCGACATCGCCGGCTTCTCCTACTCGGCCTGGCGGCAGGATCCGAACACGCTTGCGAAGCGCGAGCCGACCATCGACGAGATCAAGCAGGACCTGCAGCTGATCGCCGGCCGCGCGCGCTCGGTCCGCACCTATGAAGCGACCGGCATCAGCGCGCAGATACCCGCACTCGCCAGCCAGTACGGCCTGAGCGTCACCGCCGGCGCCTGGATCGACAAGAACCAGGAGAAGGACGAAGAGGAAGTCCGCAACGTCATCGCGATCGCCAACAAGGTCGGCTCGGTCAACCAGGTGATCGTCGGCAACGAAAGCCTGCTGCATAACCTGATCGAGAAAGAGGACCTTATCCGCTACATCCGCGAGGTGAAGGCGGGCACCGACCTCCCGGTCTCGACCGCGGAACCCTTCCACGTCTGGCTCGACCCGAAGAACGCCGACCTCGTCAACGAGGTCGATTTCCTCGCCGTGCATATCCTGCCGTTCTGGAACGGCGTCCCCGCCGACAAGGCGGTGGACCAGGTGATGGTGCATTACAACGAGCTCCGGAAGGCCTTCCCCGACAAGCGCATCCTGATCGCCGAAGTGGGTTGGCCGAGCGAGGGCCTGACCCGCGTCGATAAGAGCGGCGCTTATGGCGGCCAGGGTGCCGTTGCCTCGCCGATCGAGCAGGGGCGTTTCCTCAGGAAATTCCTGGTCGAGGCCAAGAAGTCCGACCTCGACTACAACATCATCGAAGCCTTCGACGAGCCCTGGAAGATCAAGACCGAGGGTGGAGTCGGCGCCTATTGGGGCATCTGGAACGCCGACCGCGAGTTGAAGCCCGCCTTGCAGGGCACGCTGGTCAACTACGCCAACTGGCAATGGCTGGCGATCGCGACGCTCGCGCTGGGTCTGCCCTTCGCGATCTGGATGATGCGCGGCGAGTTGGGCCTGACCCGGATCGGCCGCTTCTTCGTGGCTCTGCTCGGATGCGGCAGCATCATGATCGGCGTCTGGGTCTATGCCCAGTACAGCCAGCTCTATCTCACCTGGCTCGACATCGTGGCGCTGGTGATGATCGCGCCGGCGATCCTGCTGCTCCTCGTTATTTTCCTGGTCGAAGGCCTGGAGATGGCGGTCAATCTCTGGCTCGGCCAGACCATGCGGCGCCTGGCGCCGCCGCCGGTGCCGCGGCGCTGGAAGCTGCCGAAAGTCTCGGTGCACGTCCCCTGCTACAACGAGCCGCCGGACATGATGATCGAGACCATCCAGGCACTGGAGCGGCTCCAGTACCCGGATTTCGAAGTCCTGATCATCGACAACAACACCAAGGACGATGCGGTCTGGAAGCCGGTCGAGGCCTATATCAATTCGCTCGGCCGTCCGAACTTCAAGTTCTTCCACCTGCCAAAATGGCCGGGCTTCAAGGCCGGTGCCTTGAACTATGCGTTGACCCAGACACACCCGGATGCCGAGGTCATCGCCACCATCGACAGCGACTACATCGTGCGCCCAAGCTGGCTCGCGGATCTCGCGCCGCATTTCGCCGATCCCACCGTGGCGCTGGTGCAGGCGCCGCAGGATTACCGCGACGCCGCCGGCGATCTCTTCAAGCGCATGTGCTTCTGGGAATATGCCGGCTTCTTCTTCCTCGGCATGAAGACCCGCGACGAGAAGAACGCCATCATCCAGCACGGCACCATGGCGCTGATCCGACGCTCCGCGCTGGTCCAGGCCGGTGGCTGGGCCGAATGGTGCATCACCGAGGATGCCGAGCTCGGCCTGCGGCTGTTCGAAGCCGGCCATCGCGCGGTCTACACCGAGAAGAGCTACGGCAAGGGCCTGATGCCCGACAGCTTCGTCGCCTACCGGAAGCAGCGCTATCGCTGGGCCTATGGCGCGATGATGATCATGAAGCGGCATTGGCGCGAGCTGCTGCCGTTCGGCCAGTCCAAGCTCCATCCGCAGCAGCGCTACCAGTTCCTGGCCGGCTGGCTGCCCTGGATCGCCGACGGGCTGCAGCTTTCCTTCATCCTGCTGGCCTTGGCCTGGACCGCGGGCATGATACTGGCACCGAACATGATGCAGCCGCCGCTGACGCTCTATCTCATTGTCACGCTCGGCATGTTCTTCTTCAAGGTCGGCAAGTCGGTCTGGCTCTATTCCCAGAAGGTGCCCTGCGGCTTCCTCGACAATCTCGGCGCCTCGATCGCCGGCCTCGCCGTCTCCTATTCGGTGGCGAAGGCGGTCTGGCGCGGCACCTTCACCAACAACCTGCCATTCCATCGAACGCCGAAGATGGAGAACGCGCCGGCCTTCGTGCGCGGCTTCGTCGATGCCTGGGAAGAGACCCTGATCGCCGCCGTCCTGATCGGCAGCGGTATCTGGGTGGTGATGACCCGCGGCGCCTGGGAGCCCGCGGCCTTCCTCTGGGGCATCCTGCTCTTCGTGCAGTCGCTGCCTTTCGTCTCGGCGCTGATCATGTCGATGATCGCGGTCCTGCCGAAGAAGGAAGCGGAACCGCTGCCGGGCATCGCGCTCGGCACCGAGCTCGGCCGCGCGAAGTAGAGAGGCGAGATGCGGGGGATCTTCCGGTGGCTGCCGCCACTCCTCGTGGCGGTCGCGCTGACGGTGGCAGG
>JAYSFH010000086.1:0-2189 GCA_041913405.1 Dongia sp.
GGCGAAGCGCCATGCCAAGCGCGTCGTCCACGTGCATTGCAAGGATTCGCGCAAGCCCATCCTCGACAAGGCGCGCGCCACCGATGCGAGCTTCCTGCGTTCGGTGCTGGAAGGCATCTTCACCGTGCCAGGCGATGGGCAGGTGGATTTCGCCACCATCCTGAAGATCTTCCACGACGCCGGTTATGCCGGCTGGCTTGTGGTCGAGGCCGAGCAGGACCCCGCCAAGGCGCATCCGCTGACCTACGCCAAAATGGGCTACGAGAACCTGAAGAAGCTCGCCACCCAGGCGGGATTCCAGGTCGCAGCCTAAGCGCTAGTCGTCGCGCGGTTTCGAGGTTTCAGAAGCGGCGTCGTCCTCGCCATCCGGCAGGGATTCGACGCCGCTCTTCTTTGCCTTGGAATCATGGCGCCGGTCGGTGCGCCGGTCCTCTTCCTCGGGCCGGATGGTGCGGTTCTTCTTTGGGTCCATGCCGGATGAACCCGCGCGATACCGCCGCGTTCCCTAGATCGAACGCAGCATGCCGCCGTCGACCGCCAGCGCCTGGCCGTTGATGTAACCCGCCTGCTCTGAGGCGAGGAAAGTCGCGACCGCGCCGAAATCCTCCGGCTTGCCGAGGCGGCCGGCGGGGATGGTGCGGTCGATCTCTTCCTGGTCGTAGGGGAAGTCCTTCAGGCGGTCGGTCAGGGTAGAGCCCGGCATCAGGCAGTTGACCGTGATCCCGTCCTTGCCGACCTCGCGGGAGAGCGAGTTGAAGAGGCCGTGCAGGCTGGGCCGCAAAGCGTTGGAAATGGTGAGGCCGTCGAGCGGTTCGGCGGCGGCGACCGAGGTCACCACCATGATGCGGCCCCATTTGCGCTGCTTCATGCCCGGCAACGCCAGGCGGATCATCTGCACCGTGCTCATGAACAGGTTCTCGAAGGCGGTGCGCCATTGCGCGTCGCTGGTGCCGTCGAACACCGTCGGCGGCGGCCCGCCGGTGTTGGCGACCAGGATGTCGATGCCGCCGAGCCGGGCGTTCACCTCGGCAATTAGCCTCTCAGCGGCGCCCGGTTGCGAGAGGTCGGCTGTGAAGCCCTCGGCCTTGATCTCGGCCGCGGTCTTGGCGACCGAATCCTGGTTGCGCGAGGCGATCGCGACTTGCACGCCTTCCGCGGCGAGACCTGCCGCGATGGCGCGGCCGAGGCCCTTCGACGAGCCGGTGACCAGGGCGCGCTTGCCTTTGATGTGGAGGTCCATGGGGATTCCTTAGAACTGCACGTCGACTTCGACCGCGCCGAGGCCGGCGAGCTCGTAGTGGAACTTGCAGGCTTCGCTGGGGAACTGGGTGCGGATCAGGCTGCCGGTCAGGACGATGTCGCCCTTCTTCAGCGGGCGATCGGTGCGCATGCGGAAGTTGGCGAGCCAGGTGAGCGGGATGAAAGGATGGCCCAGCGCATCGCGGCCATGGCCGCGATCGACCAGCTGGCCGTTGCACATGATCGTCGCCTCGATGCCGGCGAGGTCGGCGGGCGGGTCCTGCCACTGGCCGACCACGATGCCGGCGTTCCAGGAATTGTCGGCGATCAGCGACAAGGCTTCGAGCGTCGCATAGTCGGCGTTGCGGTCATCGACCAGCTCGACCCCGGGTGCCACTTGCGCGTCACGGATCAACTCTTCCTGGGAATAGGGCACGGGGCGGAACGGGAAGTCATGGGCGAGCCTCACCGCAACTTCGAATTCCAGGCCGAGATGGGTATATTCCATCGCGTCGACCGTGGCGGGCGCGCGGTAGATCCGGTTGGCGGCGACATAACCGGAGACCGGAGAGTCGATGCCGCACATCTCCTGCATCTTCTTGGTGGTGAGGCCGATCTTGAAGCCGCCGACCTGGGTGTTGCCCGCCGCCATGATCCGGCGCGCGTAAGAATCCTGCACCCGATAGGCTGCATCGATATCGTTGATGCCGCGTTCGCGGGCGAAGGGCACGAACTGCTCGCCGATGTCATGCGCTTCCATCAGCATCAGCGACGTGACCTCGGTCCGCGCCTTCTCGATGCTCGGGCTGATCGCCATGCGGTTTCTCTCCCCGTTTTCTTGACGCTGATCATAGAGATTCGGGAAAGCTACGCAAATGGCGGCGCGGAGCCCGGTCCTATTCCCCGTAGGGCACCCAGATGTTCTTGATCTGCGTGGCGTGGCGCAGGAA
>JAYSFH010000086.1:2199-5538 GCA_041913405.1 Dongia sp.
GCACCAGGTGGCCTTGAGGTTGCCGGCGGAGCCCTTCTCGACCAGCGCCACGCCGTCCGCGCCGCCAAAATACCAATGGCAGGCGACCTCGTCGTGCTCGGCCAGGGTCTTGGCCAGGACGTCGCGCTCGCCGGTTACGATATTGACGACGCCGTCGGGCACGTCGCTGGTCTCCAGCACCTGGTAGAAATCGGTGGCACTCAACGGATGCAACGGCGCCGGTGAGGCGACCACGCGGTTGCCCATCGCGATCGCCGGGATCACCAGGGAGATGAAGCCGAGCAGCGGCGCCACGTCCGGGCAGGAGATCGCCATCGTGCCCCAGGCCTCCGGCATCGCCAGGGTCACATGCCGCGCCTTGGTGGTGTGGACGCGGCCGTCATACTTATCGGCCCAGGCGGCGTAGTGGATGATGCGCGAGACCGAAGCTTCGACCTCGGCGCGGGCGGCTTTCTTCGCGGTACCGGTCATCGCGGTCAGGCGCGCGGCAAACTCGTCGGCGCGCGCGGAGAGATTCTCGGCGAGGAAATAGAGCACCTGGGCGCGGGCATGGCCGGAGAGCGATGTCCAGCCGGTCGCCTTCGACGCGGCTTCGACGGCGTTGCGGATGTCCTTGCGGTTGCCGAGGCCTGCCTGGCCGATCGAATGGCCCTTCGCGTCCAGAACGGCATAGGAATAGCCGCTGTCGGGGCGCGCCTGCTTGCCGCCGATGAACAGCTTGGCCGTGCGGTCGAGGGCCGGTTCACCTTCGAAGACGGAAGGGGTGGGCTCGGCGCTGAGCTTCGCCTTGGCCGCTTCCTTGGCGCTCTTCTTCTTGGCGGGGCCAGGTACTCGATCATGCCTTCGCGGCCGCCCTCGCGGCCGAAGCCGGATTCGCGGTAGCCGCCGAAGCCGGCTGCCGCGTCGAACATGTTGGTGCCGTTGATCCAGACCACGCCGGCCTTGATCCGCGCGGCGAGGTCGAGGCAGCGGTCGATATTCTCCGACCAGACCGAGGCGGAAAGGCCATAGGCCGAATTGTTGGCGAGCGCCGCCGCTTCATCGGGCGTGCGGAAGGTGGTGCCGGCCAGCACGGGGCCGAAGATCTCGACCTGGGCGATGGTGGAGGCGGGCTCGACATTGGTGAAGAGGGTGGGCGGGAAGAACCAGCCCTTGCCCGGCAGCGCTCCGGACGGCTGGAAGCAGGCGGCGCCCTCCTGGCGGCCTTTCTCGACGAGCGACTTGATGCGGTCGAGCTGGACCTTGGCGACGATGGCGCCGATGTCGATCGACTTGTCGAGCGGGTCGCCGACGCGCAGCGTTTCCATGCGGCGCTTCAGCTTGTCGTAGAAGCGCTCGGCGACGCCTTCCTGCACCAGGAGGCGGGAGCCGGCACAGCAGACCTGGCCCTGGTTGAACCAGATCGCATCGACGACGCCTTCGACCGCAGAGTCGAGATCGGCGTCGTCGAACACGATGAAGGGCGACTTGCCGCCGAGCTCGAGGCTGAGCTTCTTGCCCGATCCGGCGGTCGCCTTGCGAATCTCGCGGCCGACCTCGGTCGAGCCGGTGAAGGCGATCTTGTCCACGTCCGCGTGGTTGACGATGGCTGCACCCGTCGACCCGTCGCCGGTCACGATGTTGAGCACGCCTTTCGGCAGGCCGACCTCATCGCAAATCTCCGCCAGTGCCAGCGCCGTGAGTGGCGTGTATTCGGCGGGCTTCAGCACCACGGTGTTGCCGGCGGCGAGTGCCGGCGCCACTTTCCAGGCCAGCATCAGCAGCGGGAAATTCCAGGGGATGATCTGGCCGCAGACGCCGACCGCGCCCATGCCGGGGAACTCGCTCTCCAGCAACGCCGCCCAACCGGCATGGTGATAGAAGTGCCGTGCCACCAGGGGAATATCGATATCGCGTGATTCCCGGATCGGCTTGCCGTTGTCGAGGCTTTCCAGCACGGCGAGGAAGCGCTCGCGTTTCTGCACATGCCGGGCGATCGCGTAGAGATACTTCGCGCGCGTATCGCCGGAGGTCTTGGACCAGGCGGGATAGGCGGCGCGGGCCGCGGCGACAGCGGCATCCACATCCGAGGCGGAGCCTTGCGCCACCTTGGCGATCACCGTGCCGTCGGCCGGGTTGTGCACGTCGAACAACGTGCTGCCGCTCTTCCATGCGCCGCCGATGTAATGGCGGAAGCCGGCCTGGTGCTTGCCGAGCCAGCCGGTGACGGCGTCCTTGGCTTCGGGCGCCGGGCCGTAATCCATGGTCTGCAGGATTTCTTTGACGGTGCTCATAATCTTCAGGCCATGGCGTGACGGTTGAGGGCGGCGTAGCGGCCGGTGACGTAATGCTCGATCTGGCGCTCGATGTCGGCGAGCATGGAGCTGGCACCGATGCGGAAGAGATCAGGCTCCAGCCATTCCCGGCCGAGCTCTTCTTTCATCAGGATCTGCCAGTTCATCGCATCCTTGGCGGTGCGCAAGCCGCCCGCCGGCTTGAAGCCGACCTTGAAGCCGGTCTGCTCCAGGTAATCGCGGATCGCGCGCACCATCACCAGGGAGACGGGCAGGGTGGCGTTGACGTCTTCTTTACCTGTAGACGTCTTGATGAAATCGGCGCCGGCCATCATCGCGGCCATGCTGGCGCGGTAGACGTTGCGCAGCGTCTTCAGATCGCCGGTGGCGAGAATGGCTTTCAGATGCGCCGGGCCGCAGGCGGCGCGCATGGCCGCGATCTCGTCATAGAGCGCCGTCCAATCCTGGCCCAACACATGAGCGCGGGTGATGACGATGTCGATCTCGCCGGCACCATCAGCGACGGCGCGGCGGATCTCCTCCAGGCGCAGGTCCAGCGGCATCAACCCGGCGGGGAAACCGGTCGCGACTGAGGCGACCGGGATGCCGGAACCGGTCAGCGCCTCGACCGCGGGCTTCACCATGGTTGGGTAGACGCAGACCGCGCCGACTTTCGGCGCATCGTCGGCGAGACCGAGGGCTTCCACGAGATCGGCGCGCAGCGGCGACTTCGCCTTGACGCAGAGACGGTGTACGCGCGCGGGCGTGTCGTCGCCGGCGAGGGTGGTCAGGTCGATGCACTGGATCGCCTTCACCAGCCATGCGGCTTGGTATTCCTTCTTCACGCTGCGGCGCGCGGGTAAGCTTGCGGTGCGGCGCTCGACGGCGGAGAGGTTGACGGTCGGGCCGAGCACCGCCTCTTCGTTGAAGGCGATGCCGCTGTTGCGCGGGTGGTTGTGACCGGGTTCGGCGGCTGCGGCCTTGCGCTTGGGATCGGTGGCGAGATTCATGGTCAGGCTCCTCAAGGCGGCGACCTTGCGACCCGGCTTGCTTCAAGTCAAGCCGA
>JAYSFH010000086.1:5548-7098 GCA_041913405.1 Dongia sp.
TCTTTCCAGATGGTTCGGGCTGGATTTCGCTCCGGCCCCTGTGCATTCTTTGAACCCATGAGCCAGCCTGCCTCGAACCCTCCGAAGGCCGCCGCATCGGCGTCCAAGGACCCGCTGCTGCAGCCCTTCAAGCTGCGCCATCTCCATTTGAAGAACCGGGTGATCTCGACCTGCCACGAGCCGGCCTATTCCGAGGATGGTCTCCCGAAGGAGCGCTACCGGCTCTATCACGTCGAGAAGGCCAAGGGCGGCTGCGCCATGACCATGATCGGGGGCTCGGCCACGGTCGATGTGGATTCGCCGCAGGCCTTCGGCAACTTGCGCGCGGGGACCGACGCGATCATTCCCTGGTTCAAGCAGCTGGCCGACGCGGTCCATGAATACGACTGCCATGTCATGTGCCAGATCACCCATCTCGGCCGGCGCACCAACTGGAACAAGGAGAACTGGCTGCCCGTCGTCTCCGCCTCGGCGGTGCGCGAGCCGGCGCATCGCGCCTTTCCGAAGGTGATGGAAGATTTCGAGATCGAGCGGATCGTCAAGGCCTACGGCGCCGGCGCCCGACGCTGCCGCGAGGGCGGGCTGGACGGGGTCGAGATCGAATCCTACGGCCACCTGTTCGACGCCTTCCTTTCGCCGGCGACCAACAGGCGCGACGACAACTACGGCGGCTCTCTCGAAAATCGCATGCGCTTCCCGCTGGCGGTGCTGCAGGAGATCCGGCGCCAAGCCGGTTCGGATTTCATCCTCGGCGTCCGCATGGTGATCGACGAGGACGACCTCGAGGACGGCATCAAGTTCGACGAAGGCCTCAAGATCGCGAAACAGTTCCAGGATGCGGGCCTGATCGACTTCGTCAACGTCATCAAGGGCCATATCGAGAGCGACGAGGCGATCAGCCACGTGATCCCGGTGATGGGCACGCCGGCGGCGCCGCATCTCGAGATGGTGAAACGGGTCAAGGAGCAGTTCAGCGTGCCGATCCTGCACGCGGATCGCCGACGTGGCGACGGCGCGGCATGCGATCTCCAGCGGCTCGGTCGATCTCATCGGCATGACCCGCGCGCATATGGCCGACCCCTATATCGTCGCCAAGGTGATGCGCGGCGAGGAAACGCGCATCCGTCCCTGCGTGGGCGCCGGCTATTGCATCGACCGGCTCTACCAGGGCGGCGAGGCCTTGTGCCTGCACAACGCCGCCACGGGGCGAGAGCAGACCATGCCGCATGTGATCGCGCCGGCCGCGGTGAAGAAGCGCGTCGTCGTCGTGGGTGCAGGACCAGCGGGACTTGAAGCGGCGCGGGTCTCGGCCTCGCGCGGACACGAGGTCACGTTGTTCGAGGCGGGGCAGAAGCCGGGCGGGCAGGTGATGATCGCCGCCAAGGCGCCGCGCCGGAAGGAGATCGTCGGCATCATCGACTGGCTGGCCGCCGAGGTGGAGCAGCTCCGCGTCGATCTCCGGACCGGCGTCTTCGCCGAGCCGAGCGACGTCGAGGCTCTCAATCCCGATATCGTGGTGATCGCGACCGGCGGCGTGCCGAATCCGGGCT
>JAYSFH010000086.1:7108-10931 GCA_041913405.1 Dongia sp.
GACGACCTGGGACGTCTTGAGCGGGCAGGTCGCGGTCGGCGAAAACGTCCTCTTCTATGACGACGAAGGCGGGACCGAGGCCTTGTCCTCGGCGGATTTCATCGCTGGCAAGGCGAAAGCTCTCGAGATCGTGACGCCGGAGCGCGTGCTCGGCGTCGACGAAGGCGGCCTGAACTACCCGGCTTTCTACAAGGCCTTCTATCAGGCCAAGGTCACGCAGACCTTGAACCTGCGTTTGACCGGCTTGCGGCGCGACGGCAACCAGATCGTGGCCAGCTTCCACAACGCCTATGACAAGTCCACGGTGGAGCGGCGGGTGGACCAGGTGATCGCCTGCCACGGTTCGCTGCCGGCGGACGAGCTCTATTTCGGCCTGAAGGACGGATCGCGCAATCGCGGCGAGATCGACCATGCCGCGCTGATCGAATGCCGGCCGCAGGAGATCGCGTCCAATCCGTCAGGTGCGTACCAGCTGTTCCGAGTCGGCGACGCGGTCGCCAGCCGCAACATCCACGCGGCGATCTACGACTCGCTGCGACTTTGCAGCGTGTTCTGATCGGATTTCAGGGGACTCGGCGCCGAGGCGTAATCTCCGAATTGCAATGGCTGCCCAGCCGGGCAGCACTTCGGGGAGACAGCCCATGCCCGCCGCAATGCCCGTCGAGCTCCAGCTCGCCGTCTGGTCGGTCGCGGTTTGCGTATTGCAGATGCTGATCGCTGTGATCGTGACGCAGCTTCAAGTCGGCCTGCCGACGCTGATCGGAAATCGCGACGACTTTCCCATGGTGAAAGGCCTGCCCGGCCGTGCCCAGCGCGCGCATCGCAACATGGTGGAGAACCTGGTGCTGTTTGCGATACTGGCGCTGGCCGTCGCTGTGGCCGGACGCTCCAATGCAATGACGGTGCTCGGCGCCCAGCTGTTCTTCTGGGCGCGTCTCGCCTATGCGGCGATCTACTTGATCGGCATTCCCTACGCCCGTACCGGCGCCTGGGCCGTGTCGATGGTGGGCCTGGTGATGATGTTCCTGCAGCTGATCTAGCCCTGGGACTCGCTGCGGGTAATTGGCACTAGGCCCGCAGCTCGCGCAGGAAGCCCTCGACCTGGGTCTTCAGCACGGCGCCGTTTTGCGAGAGCTTCTCGGCGGAAGTCAACACCAGGGCGGCGGCGTCGCCGGTCTGGGCGGCGACCTGGGTCACGCTGGCGATGTTCGAGCTGACCGTGACCGTGCTGTCGGCGGCCTGCTGGATGCTGCGGGAGATTTCCTGGGTCGCCGCACCTTGCTCCTCGACCGCCGAAGCGATGGTGGTCGAGATCTCGTTCACCCGGTTGATGGTGGCGCTGATCTCCTGGATCGCGGCGGCGGAGCCCGCGGTCGCATCCTGGATCGCACGGATCTGGGTGGCGATCTCCTCGGTTGCCTTCGCGGTCTGGGTGGCCAGTGTCTTCACCTCTGAGGCGACCACGGCGAAGCCCTTGCCGGCCTCGCCGGCGCGGGCCGCTTCGATCGTCGCGTTGAGCGCCAGGAGATTGGTCTGGCTGGCGATGTCGTTGATGAGCCGCACCACGTCGCCGATTTTTTGCGCGGCATCCGACAAGCCCTGAACCTGGCTGGTGGTCTGATCGGCCTGGCTGACCGCGGTGCCGACGATGCGGGTCGATTCCTGGACCTGACCGCCGATCTCGCGGATCGAGGAGGAGAGCTCTTCGGTCGCCGCGGCGACGGTCTGCACGCTGCTGGTCGTGTGGTCGGATGCGGTGGCCACGGAGGCCGACTGCCGCGAGGCCTCCTCGGCATTGTTCGCCATGGCGCGGGCGGTCTTCTGCAGCTCGGTTGCGGAACTCCCGACTTCGCCTACGATGCCGCCGACGGTCGCCTCGAAGCGCTGCGCCAGCGCCAGCATGGACTGGCGGCGCTCGGCGTCGGACTGGGCCTTCAGCTGTTCCTGCTCGTGCCGCAGGCGCTCGGTCTCGATCATGCTGTCCTTGAAGACCTGGACCGATTTCGCCATGGCGCCGATTTCGTCCTGGCGGGCGCGATAAGGCACCTCGGTGTCGGCGCGGCCGGAGCCGAGAGCCTCCAGCGCCGCGCGGATGCGGGCGAGGGGGCCGAGCAGCCAGCGCGTGGTGAAGAAGGCGGCGATCCCGAGCACGACCAGCAGGATCGCGGCGGCGATGCCGGCGCTCCACAGCATGCGATCGACGACCGCGAAGAACTCGGACTTCTTCACACCGACATAGAGAATGCCGATGGTCTTGCCGTCCTTGTCCTTGATCGGGTCATAACCGGTGAAATAGATCTCGCCCAGGATCGGCACCTGGCCGCGGAACGGCTTGCCGTTCCCGAGCACGGATTGGTTGGCGGCGTTCTTGGCGAGCTTGGTGCCGACCGCACGGCCCGATCCGTCGGGCTTCATCACGTTGGTGGCGATGCGGGTGTCGCCCATGAAGATGGTGGCGGTGCCGCCGGCGATCGCCTTGATCTGGTCGACCAGCGCATCGTTGCCGTTCAGGACCACGTCGCCGGCATACATCTTGTCGCCATCGATCCGGAAGTCGGTGCCGGCGGTGTTCAGCACCTGCCAGGCGACCTTCATGCTGGTCTCCTGCTTGTCCTCGGTCTGGCGCTCCATCTCGGTCGCGACCAGGCGGTAGATGACCGCGACCAGGATGACGCTCATCAGGATGAGCCCGGCCAGGTTGGCGGCGGTCATGCGGGTGGCGATCGACAGGCGACCGAACGAAAGACGGCGAAGCATAGCGGGAACGGCCTTTTCAGGAAGATGTGGCGGCTGAGTTGATGCAGCGTAGTGAGCGAGGGGTTAACGCCCGCTTACCTATCCGGATATGCAAACTGTGGCATGTTGTCCGGATCTCCGACACCATTCCGCTCAGTGAAATCCTGGGCTAATGTCGCGCGGCACGACAAAGAGGAACCGAATCATGGACTTCATCAATCCGAGCAGCATCACGGCGCCGGCCTCGAACTACAGCCAGGGGGTGTTGGTTCAGGCGGGCGGGCGGCGGCTGGTCATTTCCGGGCAGATCGGCATGACCAAGGACGGAAAGGTCGTGGACGGCATGGAGGCCCAGCTCCGGCAGACCTGGAAGAACCTCATCGAGGTGCTGAAGGCCGGTGGCATGGCCCATACCGATCTCGTGAAGGTGACGACCTTCGTCACCGATCGCACGTCGGTTGGCCTGGTGCGGCAGATCCGCGACGAGGCCATGCAGGGCCATCGCCCGGCCTCGACCTTCCTGGTGGTCGCTGGCCTCGCCATGCCGGACCTGCTCTGCGAGATCGAGGCGGAGGCGGTGAAAGCCTGACCGTGATCGACCTCGACGCCTATCTCGCGCGGATCGGCTACAGCGGTCCGCGCGATGCGAATCTGGAGACGTTGCGCGGGATACACCGCGCGCATCTCTATTCGGTGCCGTTCGAGAACCTGGACGTGGCGCTGAAACGCCCAATAAAGCTCGATCCCGCATCGCTGCAGCAGAAGATCGTGACAAACCGGCGCGGCGGCTATTGCTTCGAGAGCAACGCGCTCTTCATGCATGCGCTGCAGGCGCTGGGCTTCACGGTGACTCCGCTGGCGGCGCGGGTGCTCTGGGAGCGCAAGGATCCCAGCCTGCCGCCGCGCAGCCACATGCTGCTGATGGTCGATCTCGAGGAAGGCCTCTATCTCGCCGACGTCGCCTTCGGCGGCCAGACGCCGCCCCAGCCGCTGAGCTTCGCCGTGAACCTGGAGCAGGCGACCACCCACGAGCCCTATCGCCTGCGTCGCACCGCCGACGGCGAGCTCGATCTGGAAGCCTTGATGG
>JAYSFH010000087.1:0-10829 GCA_041913405.1 Dongia sp.
GGGTTCGGTCGGCAAAGCGACCTCATGCTTGCCGTATGCCAGCTCGCGGAAGAAGCCCCGGAACCCGCCGTGGCAGCGAGGCGATGAGGCGCCGTATGCACTGGGATCGGGGAATTTCCTTGCTCGTGGCGGCTATGCTGAGCCTCCCAGCCACACATGCGAGGGCGCAGGAATATCTTGGGCAGATGCGCGGCGCCGATTGCGTCAGCCGCGGCGGCTCGCCGGACAGCAGCATCACCAGCGATGACGAACCTGATCCGATCCGGAATTGCTGGCGACACCACACGTCCGGCTCGAATGTCTCCGGCTCAGGCGGCAATGCTGGCAGCGCCGTCGTCGCACCCTCCGCCCCTGCCGGCCCATCGGATGCAGCGGTTGGCCTACAGGTAGGTGGTGCCGTATTGCAGTTTCTCGGGCAGATCATCAGCAATATGGAGCAAGGTGGAGATAGCGCGCCGCCGGTCAATCCTTACATAGAGACGCAGAAGCAGCTGGATGCCGTAGCGGAGCAGGAGAGGCAGCGGGTCCGCCAGGAGGCACACGATTTCAACGAACGCGGCCGCCGCGAGGCCGAAGCCGGAAACACCGCCGCCGCGATGGTCTCCTTTCAGCAGGCGCTGGAGCGCGCCGAGCGCATTAAGGACTTCGATAACAGAGACATTTACCGGGACAATATGAACCTGATGAAGGCCTACATCGCCTATGACTTCGGGGCGCGCGCCTGGCGGCATGGCGACTATTCGGTGGCGAAGAAGCGATTTGGTGAGGCTCTCGCCTATGCCCGCGACGCCCACCGGGAGCCGCTTGTCGGCAAGATGCGCGCGGAGATCGACGCTATGGCGGCGAAAGTCTCCGATCCTGGAGCCAAGTCCTCCAGCCAGCAGAATTGCATGTTCATTAACGGAGAGGCACTGTGCAATTGAAAGCGATCATCTCTACTGTTGCGCTCGGAGCCATCATGCTTTCTTCAGCTGGCGCGGTGATCGCGGATGAAGCCAGGCTCAAAGGATTTGGCATCCGCATCGAGAACCTCGACGGCCAGACGACTTGGCATAGCGAGTATGCCGCTCAAGTGCCGCCAGTACAAACGACAACCAAGTCCGGTACCCGTTCCGACTTCCTGAACTTCCTTGCCGACGGGACATTGGTCGCCTGGCCGGTTTCGATCCCGTGTAAGGTGAATGGCACGTTCACCCAACTTTCCATCCTTTACAAACCAGCAAGCGGTGACTACTCCGGGGACGTCACCTGCGACCGCGACCGAACCGGAACGGATCTGCAATGGTTCGACCGGTCGCCAATTGTTGTTCATTTTACCAGCCATGCGCGTCATGTCGGTGATGAACTGCAGCTCGATGCAAAGCTTGAAGCGAAAAGCACGTATGACACGTACGACAATGGCGCCGTCGCCGAGACGTCCTCTCACGAGGAGACCGTGCAGACGATTGTCCAATCGGCGGTGCTGCACATTCCCTCTGGAAGGCCTTGTGAGATACGGAAGCTGACGAGCCGCGACGAAACGGTCGCCAACACCCGGTTCAAGGGTGTGTTGCGGAATGGCGGCACTGAATCGGATCTGCCCTATCTCGGCACGCAGACAAGAGTCTATGCGGCAACAGCGCGTTCAAGCTGCAAACTGATGTAGACCGACCTGGCCGACGGCAATTTGCGCCGGCAGGTCGCTTTGTTGTCGGCGCGGATCCTGCCTAAAGTGGGCCGGCTTTTGGCAGCAGCACCGCGAAGAAGGCCGGCAGCGCCACCAGGTAGGCCGCGCCGCTTATGGCCAGCACCCAGCTCAGGCCGAAGGTGGTGGTGATGATCGGCACCAGGGCCGCGCCGATCACCGAGAAGCAGCCGTTGATCCCCCAGGCCCAGAGGAACATGTGATCCTTGCCGAGCCGGCCGAGCGTGGTCATCGCGATCGGCATCGGGAAGCCCATCAGGAAGGTGGGCGGCGCCAGCAGCAGGATCGAGAGCAGCAGCCGCGCTGCGTAGGGCAGGGTGCCGATCCAGTCGAGGACCGGGTCGATCATCGTGCCGTAGGCGATCAGCAGGATGCCGATCGCGACGAAGACGACCGGCATTACGCGGCGGCTGCGGTCGAGAAAGTGTTCCGAGGCGAAGCTGCCGAGCCCGGAGAAGATCAGCATCCCGGTGATCAGCACGGCGGCGGAGACGGTGGCGTTGCCGAGCGCCTCTATGAACTTCGCGATCAGCCCGACCTCGACCATGATGTAGCCGAGGCCCAGGCAGGCGAAGTAGACGATGGTGCCGAGCTTGCCCGGATTGCGGCTGAAGATCGAGCGCCAGCCGAGCAGGACCGGCAATGCGATCAGCAGCAGCGAGACCGCTGCCGCCACGCCGAGCGTCGCCCAGAGCAGCAGATAGCCCCAGTCGTCCTGGAACAGCTCCAGCCGGTCGGTGATGTTCGGCAGGTCGCCGGCCTTCTCATAGGCGGCGAAATAGGGGCGGTCGTTGGTGAGCGGGTGGATGTCGAAGACATAGCGCTGCGCAACTTCGTCCCAGCCGCCGAAGATCAGGCTGTGCCAGGCCAGCCGCCCCATGGCGATCGCCGGCAGGACCTGTGGCGCCGCATCACCGTCGAGATTGTCGAGCGTAGGATCGGCAGCGTCTTCGCCATCGATTGGAGCACTCGCATCGGCCTGCGGTGATCCGCTGCCGAAGATCGTGTCATGATACTCGGAGAGCAGCGCGTCGCTGCCGCTGCCGTCGAAATCCATGCCGGGATAATAGAGCTCGTCGAAGGAGAGGCCATGCGTGGTCTCGCGGAGCCTGGTGATCTCGTCCGGCGTGAAGCCGCCGCGTTTATAGAGCACGGTGGTGGTCGAGAGATAGGTCGAGACCGCGTAGAAGGCGTTCTCGGGATTGGTGTTGTCCGCCTTGCGCGCCGCCTCGACCATGGTGGAATAAAGCCGCAGCACCGATTTCGGCGGATCTTCCTTGTTCCAGAGGGTCACCGACAGGATGCCGCCGGGCTTCAGCGCGCGCATGTAGGTGCGCATCGCCTCCTCGGTATAGCCGTATTTCTCGACGATGGCGAAGCCGCCGGGATT
The DNA here is from genome assembly GCA_041913405.1 of Dongia sp. Taxonomy (GTDB): domain Bacteria; phylum Pseudomonadota; class Alphaproteobacteria; order Dongiales; family Dongiaceae; genus Dongia. The sequence goes on from JAYSFH010000087.1 coordinate 3,075, forward strand.
GGAGAGGCCGGCGGAATCCGCGAGGCTGAGGTCGATGACGTCGTAGCGCTCCTTCGTTCCGGCGAGGAAGAGCCTGCCGTCATAGCCGACCACCTTGACCTTGGGATCGCGCAACAGGTCGCCGGTGAAGTCGCGGAGCTCCGGATAATCGAGGAAGGCGCTGCGGATCTCGGGGTTCGCCTCGGCGACCGTCACCGACCTTGCGCCGCTGCGGAGCGCGACCACGGTCGAGATACCGCCGGCGAACTGGGCGACGAAGGTGTCGGCATCGGGCTTCAGCACATAAGGGTAGTGCATCGGCAGGAAACGGAAATAGGCGGTCTGCGCTTCCGGGAGCTGGCGCATGACGCCGATCGGCCCGTCGCCGTCGATATACATCCCCCAATAGGCATTGGCCGGCATCTTCGGCAGGTTGAAGGCGGCGTTGTCGGACAGGCCGGGCGCGAAATGCAGATAGGAGCTGGAATAGAGCTCGAACTCGCCGAAGGGCGAGATCGAATGGTAGACCCGCGCCATGTCCGGGAACTTCCGGGCATAGGCGACGCCCTTGTAGTCCGAGGTGGCGAGCTTCGGGATGCCGAGCCAGTCCGGCAGCAGGAAATGCGTGCCGAAAGCGGCCAGTGTCGCCACGCCGAGCAGGACGATCGACCGGCGATCAGCCTGCCCGATGAACCACAGCAAGGCACCGATCGCCCAGAGCGCCAGGGGTGCGGCGATCAGGTTCTCCGGCGGGAGGAGATACATCGCCCCCAGCACCGAGAGGCCGCAGATTCCGGAGCCCGCAAGATCGGCGAAATAGACCCGGGCGAAGGCCCGGCGGCTACGCAGCAGAACCGTGCCGATGAACAGGGCGCCGGCCAGGAAGGGCGTGAAATAGAGCAGGAAGTTCGCCAGCAGCAGCCACTTCTGGTCGGGATCGGAGATCAGGAAGATCGCGTTGAACGGAATCTGCTGGGCGATCAGGTTGGCCGCCACCATGAGCGGCCCGAAGGTCAACAGCGAGAGTGCAGCGACGCCGCGCCAGTTCCGCTCGAACCAGTCTTTGCCGGCGCACATCACGGCGCTGGTGAGGCCGAAGCCGAGCAGGGCGAGGCTCACCACCAGCGAGCCGAAATGCACCCAATTTCCGACCGCGAAGATCCGCATGATGCAGATCTGCAGCGCAATGACCGATCCCGCCACCAGGCCGATCGCGAGATAGGCCGGCAGCGGAACCTTGTCCGCGGGGCTCACGCTTCTGAGCTCACTGCGGCGCGTCGCCGTTATGCGTGCCCTTGATCTTGTCGCCGGCCAAGGCGGTGAAGGGCACGAACGGCACGATCCGGCCGTTGTAGATGTCGCTCCGCGCCACCGTGATCGTGCCGTCGGCGGCCTTCTGCTTGATCACCTTCAGCACATGCTGGGCGCCCGGCGGGCCGACCGGGATCACCATGATGCCGCCGTCCTTCAATTGCTGCAGGAGCGGCGGCGGAACGTGGTCGATGCCGCAGGTGACGATGATCTTGTCGAAGGGCGCGGCTTCCTCCCAGCCGTAATAGCCGTCGGCATTCTTGCTGCTGATCGACTTGTATTCCGAATAGCCCGCGGCGATCAGCTCGTCATAGGTCGCCCGCGTGCGCTCGGCCAGCGGCTTGATGATCTCGATCGACCAGACCTTGTCGGTGAGGTTCGAGAGATAGGCCGACTGGTAGCCGGAGCCGGTACCGATCTCCAGCACCTTCTCGCCCTTCTGCACGTCGATCGACGTGGTCATGCGGCCGACCAGGTGCGGGCCGGAAATGGTGACGCCGTAGCCGATGTCGAGGAAGGCATTGGCATAGGCGCGCTTCAGGTTGTTCGGCCGCACGAACTTCTCGCGCGGCGTCATCAGGAAGGCGCGCTTGTTGCGGTCGTCCTTCAGGTCCTTGTTGTCGACCAGCACGCGGTAACGCTTCCAATGCTCGGCGAGATAGACCGGATCCTCGCCGCGGTTGGCGGTCATCCAGTCGATGTAGTTCTTGGCATTGTCCGCCGGCGGCATGGCGTCCCAGTTATAGGGCACGGGCACATTGGCCAGCGCAGGCTCCGCGACCGCTGCGGCGATCAGACCCGCCGAGCCGGCGAGAAATTGGCGACGATTCAACTGGCTCCCCCCGAGCAACAGAGACTTCCCGACACGGAAAATGCGGCCTCCGCAGCCGCATTGTCCACCCTCATTCTGTAACATAGGCGCGGCATCCGGTTCACCGCATATTCCCGGTATGGCCGAGGGAATAGCGGCCGGGCTGGGGCCAGACCGCGAGGCCATGCGGCTCCCGGCCGACCGCAATCGACTTCACGCTACCGTCGGTCGTGTCGAAGCGATAGACCACGTTGTCGAACCGTCCCGAGAGCCAGAGATAGCGGCCGTCCGGCGAGACATTGCCCATGTCCGGGCTGCCGCCGCCAGGGATATGCCAGGTCGCGATCACGGAGCGGCTCGCGAAGTCGATCACGGAGACGCTGCCTTGGCCGTGCTTCTTGCCTTCGACCCGGTGCGAACCGCGGTTGGCGACATAGAGCTTGGTCCCGTCGCGCGAGGGATAGAGGCCGTGGGCGCCGCGCCCGGTCGGAATGAAGCCGATCTGGGCGAAGCTCTCGCCATCGACCAGGTAGACGCCGTCGGCCAGCATGTCGGCGACGTAGAAGACGCGGCCGTCGGGCGCGATGCGGATGTCCTGCGGCATCCCGCTTGCGGTGCAGAGCGGGAAGCCGGTCGCCGCATTCGTGAACGAGGAGTCGGCGTAAGCGGCGGGAATGATCCCGCCGGCCTGGCTCTCCTTGACCGCGCCATCCTTCGACAGCGTCAGATAGCCGACCACGACGCGCCTCTCGAGATCGATCTTGGCGATGCCGCCGCCATATTCGCAGGTGAAGAGCGCATAGCGGCCGTCGATCGAGAAGTCGGCATGATTGATCCCCGCACAGCCCGGCGTCGGCAGAGACCATTGCAGCGCCATCGTGTGCGGGTCGCGGAAGTCGAGCCGCTGGCTCTCCTCGGCGACCACGATCGCCGACTGGCCGTCCGGCGTGAAATACATATTGTAGGGATCATCCACCGCGATGCTGCGGCCGGGCCTGGCCGTCTTCGGGTCGATCGGCGTGACACTGCCGTTCATACGCTTCTCGGCATTGTTCACGACCCAGAGCGTCTTCAGATCCCAGGACGGGACGACATGCTGCGGGTTGACCCCGGTGCGGAAGCGGCCGACCACCTTCATCAGGATGGGATCGATCACCGTCACGTCGCCGGCGATCCGGTCCGGCACATAGATCCGGTAAAGCGCGCCGGCGACCGCGGGGCTGAGGTGATTGGCGCGGCTCTCGCTGTAGAGATTCTCCGGATCGACGACCGGCGGCATGCCGGCGACGGTCGCGACCGCGCGGGCCTTATGATTGGCTGCGGTGGGATCGGTCTGGGCCGCGGCATGGCCGAAGCCGCCGTTGAACCACTGGCAGGAAGCGAGGACCGAGGTCAGGCCAAGGGCAACCAGCCAGCGGCGGTTAAAGCACGGTTTCAAAATCTGCCCACGTCACAGGGGTACCGTGCCGCAGGTAACACGCGCGGGAGTCGCGGGACAACGAGATTAGGGTAACAGATTGAAACGGCCCGGACTCTGAGCGCCCGGGCCGCCGATGAGCACCGCTTTAGTCGATGTCGGCCTGCAGGCGGATCGCCTGGTCGCGGCGGTTGCGCAGATCGACCGCCTCGCCGCCCGCCGTGGTGCGCAAGGTCACATCGGTCGCCAGGTTGCCCTGACTGGCGTAGAGCGCGGCGCCGGCGTCATGGTCGGCGATCATCTGGGCGAGATAGTAGCGGTCGACGTCGTAGCCGCTCATCCGCGAGAGGTCATCGACCGCGCGGCTTCCGGCCGGGCTCGGCGTCCAGGCCAGCGACAGATTGCGGCGAAGCGCAATGCCGTCGAGGTCGTCGGCCATCCGGCGATGGTCGCTGATCGTCTCCATGGCGAACGCCCGCACTGCCGCCGACTGCGCCCGCTGATAGGCGACGCGCGAGAGCGCGATCTCGGTCGCGTTGAACTGCGAGGCCCGCGCCATGAAGTCGACATCGCTGCCGACGATGGTCGTGCTCGCCGGCACCTGTGCCGGCACCAGCACGGTCGAGCCGATGGTGGTTACGTTCGGGCTGACCGTGGTCGCCGGCACCAGCACCGTGGCGGTCGTTGCTGGCCGCGCCGGCACCAGAACAGTGGTGGTCGTCGGCTGAGCCGGCGTGACCACCGTCGTGGTGCCGGACGGTGCCAGGGTCGAGGCGACTGCCGGCGATGGGGTGCTGTTGGAGCGGTAGTAGGACGACTTCGAAACGCCGTTGTTGTCCTTGCTGTGCGGGTACTGGCTCGGGCTGCCGCAACCGGCAACCGTCACGGCGGCGAAGGCGAGCGCTGCCGTGGCCAGGAGCGCGCTGCGCTTTGTCCTGGTCATGTCAAACCTCTTGCTAAAGGGCCGAGCGAACTCGGCGCCGATGAGTGCCAGTTCAGATACGTCCGGTGGCCAGCAGGATCACGACCACGATGAGGACCAATCCCAATCCGCCGCTCGGGTAATAACCCCAGCCGCGGCTGTGGGGCCAGGCGGGGATTGCGCCGAGCAGCAACAGGATCAAGACAATGAGCAGAATCGTACCGAGCATAATGCCTCCACCGGCTCAAATTTCCGGTCTGCGAACCGGGCTGCTGGACCAACCTTGGACCTCAGGCCGGGTTCCCTCGCTGAACGCTGGGGAATGAGTCGGGTCCTGCCATTGTCTCACCGGTGCGCTGTGCTTTAGACTGATGGCCTGTTCCGAGGATCCACACATGAACGACCACGATCATCACGACCACGGGCACGACCACGGGCATGATGACGGCTCCGCCTTGCCGGAGATCGCGCTTCGGGTGAAGGCGCTGGAATCGATCCTGGTCGAGAAGGGCTATATCGACCCCAAGGCGATCGACGTCATCGTCGAGACCTATGAGACCAAGGTCGGTCCGCGCAACGGCGCCCGTGTCGTGGCCAAGGCCTGGAGCGATCCGGCTTATCTGGCGCGGCTGCGCGAGGACGCCACCGCCGCGATCGCCGAATTGGGCTTCAAGGGGCGACAGGGCGAGCATATGCGGATCGTCGAGAACACGAAGCAGCGTCACAACCTCGTCGTCTGCACGCTCTGCTCCTGCTATCCCTGGTCGGTGCTGGGCCTGCCGCCGGTCTGGTACAAGGCGGCGCCCTATCGCGCCAAGGCGGTGATCGATCCCCGCGGCGTGCTTGCCGATTTCGGCGTCAGCCTGCCGAAGGAGACCGAGATCCGGGTCTGGGATTCGACCGCGGAGCTGCGCTATCTGGTTCTGCCGCTGCGCCCGGCCGGCACCGAAGGCTGGAGCGAAGACCAGCTCGCCGACCTGGTGACCCGGGATTCCATGATCGGCACCGGGCTCGCGCGGACACCGGGAGCGAAGCCATGAACGGCGCCCAGGACCTCGGCGGCATGATGGGCTTCGGCCCGGTGGTGCCGGAGAAGAACGAGCCGGTGTTCCATGCCGAATGGGAGAAGCGCGCGCTTGGCGTGACGCTTTGCTGCGGCGTGCTCGGTGAGTGGAACATCGACGTCAGCCGCCATGCGCGCGAGACCCTGCACCCCGCCGATTATCTTTCCTCCAGCTATTACGAGATCTGGATCAAGGGCCTGTTGAAGCTCCTGGCGGCGCGCGGCCTGGTCAGTCCCGAGGAGGTCGCGGCCGGCCGCAGCCTCACTGCGCCGAAGGCCACCAAGCCGCCGCTGAAAGCCGCCGACGTTCCCGCGCGTCTCGCCAGCGGCGGGCCTTGCGATCGGCCGCTCGATCGTGCACCGCGCTTCAATGCCGGCGACCAGGTGCGGACGATCAACATCCATCCGACGACGCATACCCGGCTGCCGCGCTACGCCCGCGGCAAGATCGGCGTGATCGAAAGCCGCCAGGGTAGCTTCGTCTTTCCCGACACCAACGCCCACGGCAAGGGCGAGAACCCGCAATGGATCTATTCCGTCGTGTTCGCGGGCACGGAGCTCTGGGGCGCGGATGCCGACCCGAGCCTCACGGTCGCGATCGATCTCTGGGAGCCCTACCTTGAACCGGCCTGATCTGGTCGCGGCTCTGCCGGAGCTGCCGCGCGATGCGGCAGGGCCGGTCTTTCGCGAGCCCTGGGAGGCGCAGGCCTTCGCCATGGCGGTCGCCTTGCACGAACGCGGCACCTTCACCTGGAGCGAGTGGGCCGCGGCGCTCGCCGTCGAAATCAAGACCGCCCAGGCGGCCGGCGATCCCGATACCGGCGAGACCTATTACCGGCATTGGCTCGCTGCGCTGGAAAAGCTGGTCGCGGCGAAGGCTCTCGCCAGCCGGCGCGAGCTCGCGGTGCGGCGCGATCAATGGGCCCGCGCGGCCCGCGCGACACCGCACGGCCAGCCGATCGAACTCGCCAACGATCCGGAGTCGGCGCCCCGGCTGTAGAGCGCGAAGCGGCGATCGCCTATAGTTCGGCAGTTCAGTTCGGGGGACAGGCATGCGCACGATTCTCTGCTACGGCGATTCCAATACCTACGGCACCGCGCCGATGCAGCATCTCGAGGATGACCGCCGCTTCGGTCATGGGCAGCGCTGGGTCAGCGTCATGCGGCAGATCATCAGCGCCGACTGGTGGGTGCTCGAGGAAGGCCTGCCCGGACGCACCACGGTGCTCGATGATCCGATCGAAGGCATCTACAAGAACGGCCTCACCTATCTGACGCCCTGCCTGGAAAGCCATCGGCCGATCGACGTCGTCACGATCGCGCTCGGCACAAACGACTTGAAGGCACGCTTCGGCATGCCGCCCGGCGACATTGCCGCCGGCGCCGGCATCCTGGTCGAGACCGTGCGCACGGCGCTGGCCGCGTTCGGGCAGAGCGCTAAGGTGCTATTGATCGCGCCGCCGCCGATTCTGGAAGTGGGCTGTCTCGCCGACATGTTCGCAGGTGGCGCGGCAAAGTCCGAGGCCTTCGCCGCGCATTACAAGGCGGTGGCCGCGAAGCTCGGCGCCGACTTCCTCGACGCCGGCTCGGTGATCGCCAGCAGCCAGATCGACGGCATCCACTTCGACCTGCCGGAGCACCAGAAGCTGGGCATGGCGGTGGCTGCAGCGGTCAAGCGGCTCTAGCGCCACGGCCGCGCTTGCGCCGGGACGATCCGGCGTCGAACCGGACTCCCTGCGACAACACGCCACCCTGAGCTTCAGGTTGCCTTAAGGTCGACCGCGAATAATCAGACTGGCCTTGCCGTATCGGCAGGAGCCCGGGAGCCGCACGTGACCGCCCCGGACGCGCGCCAGGTCCCAAGACAACAATGAGGAGACTGTCAGGATGAATTGTCTCAAATCCAAGGAAGCCTCGCCGCTCATTCGCCTCGGTCGCATTGCGCTCACCGCGCTGTGCTTGACTGTTGCGTGCGGCGCGCTGGCGACCTTCCCGCTCGGCGGCCAGGCCTTGGCCGAAGGCAGCGATCATGATGGCGGCGACCACGACGGCGGCGGCGACGGCCATGACTCCAGCGGCCATGACGGTGCGGGCCATGACGCGGACAGCCACGGCGGATCGGACTCGTCGCATGACGGCAGCGACGACCGCAGCGATGACGACACCGCGGATGCAGCCGGTTCGGATGATGCGGCCGGTCATGACGCGACCGACGATGACGGAACCAGTCAATCCGGGGTTGTCACGCCGGT
>JAYSFH010000088.1:0-364 GCA_041913405.1 Dongia sp.
GGTGCGGCCCGACATCCGGCGTCTTTCCGTCGAAGCCGCGTCGCGCGCATAGCCCGAGGATCAGTGCATGCAGTTCTTTCGGTTCGGCCGTACCGCCTTCCGCTGCCTTTCCGTCGCCCTGGGTCTGGTCTTCGGCACTGGGGCCGCAACCGCAGAGCCGGCGATGTGGGTGGTGAAGGATGCCGACAGCACCGTCTATCTGCTGGGCACCATCCACGTGATGAAGCCGGGGGTGAAGTGGCGTTCGGAGAAGCTCGATGCCGCCTTGCAGAGCAGCAGCGAGTTCTGGATGGAGACCAAGGAGGATGCGGCGGTTGCCCAGACCTATGCGATGAATTTCGGCACGGATTCGCAAAAGCCGCTG
>JAYSFH010000088.1:374-10776 GCA_041913405.1 Dongia sp.
TCGAACTGGCGAAACACTACGACATACCGACCCGGGACCTGCACCAGCTGCGGCCCTGGTTCGCGAGTATCGTGCTGAGCGGGGCGCAGATGGTCAGCCTCGGCTACGACCCGGAGCTCGGCGTCGACCAGACCCTGCAGAAGGAGGCGGTCGCGGCCGGCAAGGCGATCCGGCAGTTCGAGACGGCTTCCCAGCAGCTCGGCTATCTCGCGGAGATGCCGGACAAGATCGCGGCCGAGATGCTGGTCCAGACCCTGAACGAAGTGGCCGGCGGCGAGGCGCTCATCGACGCGATGCAGGCCGCCTGGCTCGCCGGCGATGTGAAGCAGCTGCAAAAGATCAGCATCGATCGCGCCCGGAAGGAATCACCGGAGTTCTTCGAAGCCCTGATCCTGAAGCGCAACAACAACTGGGTGAAGCAGATCGAGACCATGATGCAGGGTTCCGGCACCCAGTTCATCGCGGTCGGCGCCGGCCATCTGCTCGGCAAGGACAGTCTGCCCGACCAACTCGCGAAGCTGGGGTATAAAGTGCAGCGCTATTGAGCGCGGCGCTTGCAGCGACTCAATCGGCGTCCTATCATTGCTCCATGAGGGGACTTCGTTTCTTGATTTGTGCGCTGGTCGCGGCCGTGTTCGGGGCCGTGACTTTTGCCGGCATCGGCGCGACCGGGTTGACCGGGGCGGCCGATCCGACCGGAGGACTTTGGTCCAATCTGGTCATATACCCCGCGGTCATCCTGATGGGCTGCTTCGGGTTCTGGATCATCTTCTCCGCCACCGATCCCGGCACCGAGAAGTAGAGCCTAACAAGCTCCCGGATTGGCGATGGTCACGCTCACCCGGCGCAGCGACATCACAGTGAAACAATTCGAGGCCGTCGCCTGGCAAGGCGAGGGCGTTCGGCTGGCGCCGGAAGCCTTGGCGCGGATTGCCGATGCGCGCACGGCCTTCATGCGGCTGCTCGAAGATCCGGCGATCAACATCTACGGCGTCACGTCGGGCTACGGGAGTCGCGCCGGCCAGCGCCTCAGACCGGAGGACCGCAAGCGCCATGCGGCCCAGCCGAACCACGGCACCGCGGCGACCTTCGGCGAGCCCTTCCCGAAGCGGGTCACCCGCGGCTTCGTGCTGGCACGGCTGGCGAATTTCCTGGAAGGCCATGGCGCGGTGCGGCCGAAGCTGGCGGAGGCGGTCGCCGCGATGCTGGATGGCGCGATGCCCGACGTGCCGTCGATCGGCAACAGCGGCGCTGGCGAGATCCTGGCCTTGGGCCATCTCTTCGCGGCCTTGGGGGAAAGCATCGGCCTCGAGGAGAAGGAGCACCTGGCGCTGATCAACGGCAGTCCCTGTGCCGCGGCGCTGATCGCCGACGCGGCGCTGGCCAGCCGGAAACGCATCGAGATCGCCAAGGAGATCCTGGCGCTCGCCGCCGAGGCTTTCAAGGCGCCGCTCGAGGCCTATGACGCGGTGCTGGAGACGCTCTGGCAGGATCCGGCCGAGAGCGAGGCCTTGGCCGCGATCCGCAACCTGATCGCGGGCGGCAGCAGTGAACGGCGACCCTACCAGGCGCCGGTGAGCTTCCGCATCGTGCCGCGCATCCTCGGCCGGGCGATCCGCGCCCGCGATGCGGCGATCCATGCCGCCGAAGTCTCGCTGGCCTCGATCACCGACAACCCGGTCTACATCCCGCCGGCGGAAGACGCACGTTTCCCGAACGGAAGGGTGCTGAGCAACGGCGGCTATCACAACAGCATGGCGGCGCCGGTGCTGGACGATCTCGCGGCGGGCTGGGCCGATCTCTGCACCCTCGCCGAGCGTCAGTCCGCAAAGCTGCTCGACGGCAAGGTCTCGCTGTTGCCGGAATCGCTGCGCGCCGATCCCGACGACCCGCGCGAATTGATTCCGCTGCCCATGGTCGCGGTCGGCCTCGGCGAGCGGGCACGGCATGCGGCGCAACGGAGCTTCCTGCCGGGCGCCGAGAGCGGCGGCTTCGGCCAGAACGACGTCGGTGTTGCAAGCTTCCTGGCCTGGCAGAAGGAGGCGACGGCGGGCAAGGCGTTCGACGGCTGCCTCGCCGTGCTCGGCCTGGTCGCGGCCGAGGCGCTGGACGTGACTGGGCGCGACGCGCCGCCGGCGTTGCGGACGCGGCTCGCTTTCATCCGCCGCCATGCGCCGCCGATCACCGCTTTGCGCGCGCTTGGCCCCGATCTCGGGCGGCTTTCGGAGGCCATCACGCTGGAAATCTTCGGACGATCGGCCTAGATCATCCGGATCACCAGACCGGGAGACCCCATGGGCCAGACCATCGGTTTGAAGGCAAGCGACGGATTTCTGCTCGGCGGCTATCGTGCCGATCCCGAAGGCAAGCCCAAGGGCGGTCTTGTCGTCATCCAGGAAATATTCGGGGTAAACCGCCACATCCGCAATGTCTGCGACCGCTTCGCAGCCTTGGGTTATGTCGCTGTGGCACCGGCGATGTTCGATCGCGCCAAGGCCGATGTCGAACTCGGCTACGGCAAGGACGACATGGAAGCGGGCGTGAAGCTGCGCGCCGGGATCAAGCTCGAAGACTCCCTGAAGGACGTGCAGGCCGCGATCGATGCCGCGCAGGGCGCCGGCAAAGTCGGCGTGGTCGGCTATTGCTGGGGCGGCTCGCTCGCCTTCCTGGCGGCGGCGCGCCTGTCGGGTCTCGCCTGCGCCGTCGGCTATTACGGCGGCATGATCGCGGCCCACAAGGATGAGAAGCCCAAGGTGCCCACGATCCTGCATTTCGGCGAGAAGGATCAGGGCATCCCGATGTCCGACGTCGAGAAGGTCAAGGCGGCGCGGGCCGACGTCAAGGTCTACACATGGCCGGCTGGCCACGGCTTTTCCTGCGACGAGCGCGCTTCGTTTGAACCGCAGAGCCATGAACAGGCACTCAAGGTGACGCTGGCCTTCTTCCGGCAGAACCTGGAGAATTGACCATCGGGGCAACGACGGGTCCGGACGTGACTGAAGCGCGCAAACTCCTGCTGCCGGGTGATCCGGCGCCGGTCTTCCGGGCGCCCAGCAATATCAACCCGGATTTCGACTTCAGCACCGCCGCCGGCCGCTACCTGGTCTTGAGCTTCCTCGGTCCGTTGGAGGCCGGCGCGGCGAAGCCTCGGTTTGACGCTTTCCTGGCCGGGGCGGCGATCTTCACCAATCCCGATTGCTATTTCTTCGCCGTGGTCGCCGGCCGGTCGGCCGATGGCGAGCCCGCGCTCCGGCAGCAGCGGCCCGGCATGGACACGTTCTGGGACGATGAGAGTATCGCGCAGAAATACGGCGCGGCACGGGGCGAGAGGGTGAGCTACCTGATCGGCCTCGACCTGCGCATCCTCGCGGTCGTGACGGAGCCCGATCCGGTCCGGCATGCCGCCGCGATCTACGACCTGCTGAAGCGCCTGCCGCAGCTCGGGTCGCATCACCGCGGCGTCCCCCAGGCGCCGGTGCTGATGCTGCCCAGCGTGTTCGAGCCGGCCGTCTGCCGGCGGCTGATCGAAGGCTACGAGGCGGGCGGCGGCGAAGAATCCGGCTTCATGCGCGAGCGCGACGGTAAGACCGTCATGGTGATCGACCATAAGCACAAGCGCCGCTCCGACTGGACCATCACCGACGAGGCGCTGAAGGAGGCGGCACGGGCTCGGATCCTGCGGCGCGTCGTCCCCGAGATCCAGAAGGCGTTCCAGTTCAGGATCACGCGGATGGAGCGTTATATCGTCGCCTGCTATGACGCCGAGGTCGGCGGCTACTTCCAGCCGCACCGCGACAACACGACGAAAGGCACGGCGCATCGCCGCTTCGCGGTCACCGTCAATCTTAACAGCGACGAATACGAAGGCGGCGAACTGACCTTCCCGGAATACGGCCGCACCATCTTCAAGCCGCCGGTCGGCGGCGCCGTGGTGTTCTCCTGCAGCCTGCTGCACCAGGCGCTGCCGGTGACCAAGGGCAGGCGCTATGCCTTCCTGCCCTTCCTCTACGACGACGCTGCCGCCAAGATCCGCGAAGAGAACAACGCCTATCTCGGCGACAACGTCGCGCAGTACAGGTCGGGCTGATCTATCCGGCCCGGGATCTGATCAGGCGGAAGACGAAGAGCACGACCAGCGCGCCGATCACTGCGACGACCAGGCTGTGCAGGTCGAACTCGGCGGGGCCGGCGCCGAAGTTGAGCGCGTTGGCGATGAAGCCGCCGACCACGGCGCCGACGATCCCGAGAACCATGGTGAGGATCAGTCCACCGCCATCGCGACCCGGCATGATGAACTTGGCGATAAAGCCGGCAGCCAAACCGAAGACGATCCAAGCAAGAATACCCAAGGTCCCCTCCCTAGAAACAATCGGAACGCGGAAGAACGGTAGCCGAATCCCGCGCTTCCGGAAAGCCTGAGCGCTTTCTTGACTTCCCGGTCATGCGCCCGGACACTCGCGCCGATTCCCGCCTTGTGACGAATGGATTTCCAATGGACCGGACCGCGACTTCCGCCGCGAATGCAGCATTCACTGCACTCGACGCCAGCCTGATCGATGACACCTTCAAGGGCTTTCCGATCGCCGCCCCGCCGGTAAAGCTCGGCGAGATCGGCAAGCAGGGCTGGAACCTGCTGAAAGGCGACCTGCCGTTTCCGGTCGCGGTGCTGAAGACCTCGGCCATCGACCACAACAGCCGCTGGATGGATCGTTTCCGCAAGGAGCAGGGCGTCGAGCTCTGCCCGCACGGCAAGACCACGATGAGCCCGCAGCTCTTCCAGCGGCAGCTCAACGACGGCGCCTGGGGCATCACGGTCGCGACCACCCAGCAGCTCAGGATCGCGCGCGGCTACGGGGTCAACCGCGTGATCATGGCCAACCAGCTGGTCGATCCGCAGGGTATCCGTTACGTCCTGGCCGAGATGAAGCGGGATTCCGGCTTCGAGTTCTACTGCCTGGTCGATTCACCCGCGGCCGTGCAGCGTCTGGCCGAGATCGCGAAGACGGCGAACGTGGGCCGTCCCTTGCGCCTGCTGCTCGAGGGCGGCATCGCCGGCGGCCGCACCGGCTGCCGCACCATGGAGCAGGCTGCCGCGGTGGCGAAAGCCGTCCTGGCCGCCGCACCCCATGTGATCTTGCGCGGTGTCGAAGGCTTCGAAGGCATCATCGACGGCAGCTCGCCCGAGGATCGCGCGAGCAAGGTGCGGGCCTTCGTCGATTTCCTGGGCTCGATCGCCAAGCGTGGCATCGCCGAGAACTGGTTCGGGGCCGGCGAGATCATCGCCACCGCCGGCGGCTCGGCGGAGTTCGACATCGTCGCCGATGCCTGGCGCAACGGCGACTTCGGCGCGCCGGTCAAGGTGGTGCTCCGGAGCGGCTGCTATCTGACGCATGATTCCGGCCTCTATGAGAACCGCTTCCACGACATCCAGAAGCGCGGCATCGCCTCCACCGCGCTGGCCAACAACGGGCCGAAAGCGGCGCTGGAGGTTTGGACGCTGGTGCAGTCGATCCCGGAGCCCGGCCTCGCCTTCGTCACCATGGGCAAGCGCGACGTCTCCTTTGACGTGAGCCTGCCGGTGCCGATCGCCTGGTCGCCGGCGGGGAGCACAACGGCGGAGCCGATGCCCAAGGGCAATGCGGTCATCAAGCTCAACGACCAGCACGGCTATCTCCGGGGTCCGGCGGACGCGCCCTGGAAGGTCGGCGATCGGGTGGCGTTCGGCGTCTCGCATCCCTGCACCACCTTCGACCGCTGGCAGCTCATTTACCTGGTCGATGACGCCTATAACGTGACCGGCGCGATCCGGACCTTCTTCTAGGCGGAGTGCCCCAATTCGACTAAGTGCTTGATCCAAGCCCACCATTCCCTCGGCCGAGATACAGCCGGATGTGTCGTTTCCGGGTGTCCCGCGCCGACTGCGCAAAGGGTTCAAATTCTGTCTGTGACCCGGCGCACAGTCGCATTGGAAGAAGGCGTTAACTCTCTTGAAGGCATGGCCGGACCCGCCATCTCCAAACGCAAAGGAGACGGGCCATGCCCAATTATGAAAACTACTACGACGTCCTGAGCGAGAACGCTGCCCCGCGCCACGTGGTGGGCAGCTCTGCGGTGGTGGTGCTGTTGCTCGCCCTCGCGGCCTTTGCTGTTTCGGTTCTCTAAGGCGTATCGGTGCGGGCGGTTTCCAGTCTGGCATTCGACCAGGTGACGACGACGCCGCTCGCGACGATGACGACGATGCCGAGCCAGACGATCGGCTCCGGCCAGTCGCCGAACACGATCAGCCCGAAGAACACCGCCGAGACGATCTCCGCATAGCCGTAAGGGGCCAGCTGTGCTGCCGTCGCCAGGTTATGCGCCGCGATCAGCAGATAGTGTCCCGCCGCCGCGATGACGCCGATCCCAGCCAGCAACAACCATTCCCAGGGCGTCGGCGTTTGCCAGACGACCGGCATCGCGAAGCTGTAGAGAACGACGCCGGTCAGTGCCGAACAGAGGCCGGTCACCAACCCGGGGTCGTGCGGCGCGAGGTGGCGCGTCACCATGGAGCCCAGCGCATAGCCCACGCCAGCCAGCAGCGCAAAGATATCGCCGCGCGAAAACCCGTCCAGCGAGGGCTGCATCACCAGCAGGACCCCGGCGAAGCCCAGCACCACCATGAGCCAGCGCAAGGCGCCGATCGGCTCACGCAGGATCAGCGCGGAGGCGAGCAGCACGACCATCGGATAGATGAAAAAGACCGCCATCGTGTCGGCCAGCGGCATCTCAGCGATCGAGAGAAAGAAAGCGTAGGCGGAGCCGGCAAAAAGCAGGCCGCGCAGGATCTGCAGCAAGGGCCGCGCCGGCCGGACCGCGCGGCGGCCGAATTTCGCGAAGGCGATCGGGCCGACGACGAGGGCGTAAAACAGGAACCGGCCCCAGGCAACCTCGATCGTCGGCAGGGTTGCCGAAAGCAGCTTTGCGAGCGCGTCCATGAACGGGAGCATGGCGAGTGCGCAAAGCATCAAGCCCGCGCCCAGGATCGGTCGGTGTTTCACGCGCGCTTCAGAGCCTCCAGGATGCGGTCGAGGTCCCTACCGTCCTTGTCCAGGGCGACGACCGGGAATCCGTGGATCCCGGCCTGGGCCTTCAGCCAGGCGTCGTATTGCAGCACCCAGGCGAATTCCTTCTCCTTCACGGAGTCTGGGTAGCGGCCGGCTTCGTCCCAGATGCCGCGGGTGAAGATCACGTTGCGGATCCGCACCGGGTCGGCGTCGGTGACGAAGATGCCGACGACATCGGATCCGCCGCCGAAGTCGCGCCGGATCAAATGCGGCAGCAGGTTCACGCCTTCGACCACGAAGCCTTGCGGCCAGGTGTAATCGCGCTCGATCAGCGCCCGGATCCCCGTCCATGCCGCCTCGCCCTGGCCGACCTCGATCTCGACCAGCTGCTCGGCGGAGAAGGCCTCGAAGAGAGTCTCGGCGCCATGGCCTTCCGGATTGAACAGTTTCGGGTGCGTGCCGCGATCGGCAATGCTGCGCATGATGTCGCGAATCTGGTCGGTAGAGATCCAGGGAATGCCGAGATGCGCGGCCAAAGCGGCGGCGACAGTGGACTTGCCGACAGCCGGCGCGCCGCCGATCAGATACTTCCTGGCCTTCCCCATGCTCCGGCGCTTCCCCCGCGAATCGCGGGCAAGAGTGGCATTGATGCCACGCTGGCTCAATCCCGGAAGCGCAGCTTTAGGCCTCGGTTGGTGTCAAGGCCGGGGCGCCCAATCATCGTCATCCGATGGAACGAAAACCCGCTGCCTGACTTGATCTTCAGGCGGCCGAAGGCCTCGGCATCCACCTGTCAGCCAGGTGATTGGGCATGAATTACACCACTGAAACCATCGAGCAAGCCAAGAACGACATTGTGCAGACCGAGCAGCGCATCATGCGCCAGCGGCGCCGCGTGGAGAAAATGCTGATCGAGCGCCATCCGGCCGACGAAGCGCAGGCCCAGCTGCTGATCATGGAGCAGAGCCTGATCGCCATGACGCGCTTCCTGAAGACTCTGGAGCGAGATCTCGGCGGGGATGATTTAAGCCCGCGCCGGGAGAAGACGGCCAGGCGCATCAAGGCGACGCCGGCCTAGTAGCTCAGCAGAATCCGGAAATACCCCTCGACCGTGCCCCGCAGCTCCTTGTACTCGGCCCGGTCGCCGTCGCGCATGTCGTCGTACAGCCGGACATAGAAACGGCAGCCGTGATCGTTGCTCCATTTCAGGAGCGGCGAGAAGGCGGCGGAGAATTCACCAGGGCCGAGCGGTTCGCCGTAGCGCGCGCGGGAGAGCGGCAGCTTCTCCTGGTCGGTCTCGCGGCCGGAGACCGATTTGTCCTCGATATAGATGCCGGCGTCGGTCAGGCTGGCATCGAAGATGTACTGGATCTTGCCCTTGTTATCGACCCAGCAGGGCGGCAGGTCGAAACCGCCGGTCTTGGCGTTGAGCTTCGAATTGAGATAGGTCGTCTGGTTCTTGCAACTCTGCAGGTCGGCCTTGCAGGCGCCGGCCGATGCCAGCAAGGCATCCGGCGTGTCGCCGTCCTTCAGTGACTGGCCGATCATCGCGGCATTCACCAGCGCCTCGACCGCCTGTTCGGGCGCCAGCTCGGGCGACAGGCGCTGGGCGGCATCGAGGGCCTGGCGGCCGATCGCCGCCTCGTTCAGCAAGGCGCGGACCGCCTGCTCCGGCGTCGCCTCGGCCGGCGCCAGCGAGGCCGCCTGCTGCACCAGGTCGACCGAAAGCGCGGCATCCTTCAGCCGCGCATTGGCATCGGCCAACTGCTGCTGCATCCGCACATAATCCTTGGTGATGTCGAATTTCTGCGGCCCTGACAGCTTGTCGAAGACCGGCTGCATCGCGACCAGGGTGCTCTGCGCCTCGTCGCGCTGCTTCTCCAGTTCGGCGATCCGCGTGGTCTGGGTCTTCAGACGGACGCCCAGAATAAGCATCAGCAGGAAGATCAGCAGCAGCAGCGCCTCGGCCATGGTGAGGCCGAGTACCACGCCGCGGCGGAACTGCCTGTCGTCGCGCGCCGAGCCGATCATCGCTTCCGATCCCTCTCGATCGTGTCGCGCAGGCTGTCGTCGAGGTCCCGGAGCGCTGAGGTCGCGGAATCGATTGCAGCCAGCATATGACCCATTGCCACCGCGGTCTGCGCCGTGGTCGCGTTGATCTTGCTGGCATGCTCGTGGAACTCGGCGAAGGCCTGGTCGATCTGCGCCATCGCCGCCTGCGAGGTATCGCCGACCCGGGCGACGCTCTGCTCCAGGACCGCATGCGTCTCTTTCGCGGTGACGCCGATCTGCTCCGCCGTCACCTGCTGCACCGAGCGGCAGAAGGAGCCCAGCGCCAGCACCGCGTCGTCGATGTTGGTCCGCAAGCGGACCACGGCTTCGGCGAGCGCCATGCGGGCATCCTGCTCGGTCTCGAGCACGTCTCGCCGCGCCTGGTTGATCAGCACGCGCAGAAGAATGCCGGTGATGGTCGAGCCCAAAGCGAGGCCGAAATTGGCGACGATCTGGTCGACGTTCCCGGTCCCGCCGAACTGGTAGAGCGCGTAGGCTAGGCTCGCCAAGGTGAACAGGAAGCCGAGGTAGTAGCAGTTGTCGCCGAGCTGATCCTCGCGGATCCGGAGCAGCGGCACGGCGGCGACGATCGCCCAGTAGGCGACGATGATCGCGCAGGCCGAGGCGGTGATGGTGAGCTGGTCGAGCCCGAGCAGCTTCATCGCCACCAGCGACCCACCGCCGATCAGCGCCGCGATCAGAAAGGGCGCGCGCGACAGCCAGACGAAGCGGCTCTTCTCCCGCCGCGCCCGCTCGTCTGAGGCGTAGTAGGGGTGCCTCATGGCGCGCCCAAAACTGGATCGTCATGCCCGGGCTTGGCCCGGGCATCCCTGAGGTCCCTGCGCGCATGCGCAAACTCGTGGATCCCCGGGCCAAGCCCGGGGATGACGATCGAGAATATGATTTCGATCGCGATCGTCATCCCGGCACGCTCTTGAACGCGTCAACCTCGGCGCCCTGGCGCTGCAGCCAGTCGATCCAGAACTTGCCGAGAGCGTCGGTCTGCCGCGCGGCCGCCTTCATCCGGTGGATGAGGTGAATCTCCGTGTGGATGCCGGTCAGGTTGCTGCGCACCGAGGCGGCGTAAGGCGTCGCCCAGAAGGCATCGATCGCCGGCACGCTTTGATAGAGGCTGAAGCCCTGCTGGTTCTGCAGGAGATCGCTGACGATGATCAGCGTCTTCGGTCCTTGCGGCGCGTCCGGGCCGAAATCCTTGACCGCAATCGCTTGCACGCCTTCGAGGATGGGGCTGGTCTTTGCCTCCTCGTCGAGCCGCATCCGCTCCAGCATTGCCGCGATCGGCGCCT
>JAYSFH010000089.1:0-9692 GCA_041913405.1 Dongia sp.
GGTCGCTTTGGCTGGAGCCGAAATAGGCGGCATCGAATTCGGCGCTGCCCTGGATCTCGCTGGAACGCCCGACCATGGCGATGGCGCCGCCGCTCATGACATAGGCGCGGTCGGCGGCGTTGAGAGCGCGGTTGACGCTCTGCTCCACGACCAGGACGGTGAGGCCCTGCTGGCGGAGCGCATAGATCGCGTCATAGACCTGCTTCACCACCAGGGGCGCCAGACCCAGCGAAGGCTCGTCCAGCAGCAACAGCTTCGGCCGCGCAAGCAGCGCACGGCCGATCGCCAGCATCTGCTGCTCGCCGCCGGAGAGATTGCCGGCGCGCTGGCGATAGCGGTCGCGCAGCACCGGAAACAGCTCGAGCACCTTCTCGGTATCGGCGGCGATGCCGTCACGGTCGTTCCGGGTGGTGGCGCCGAGCGCGATGTTCTCCGCGACGCTGAGGCTGCCGAAGATATGCCGCCCTTCCGGCACCAGCGCGAGGCCGGACGCCGCCAGCTTCTCCGGCGCCTCGCCGAGGATGGGGCGGCCGTCGAACTTCACCCCGCCCGCCTTCGCCTTCACAACGCCGGCGATGGTGAGCAGCAAAGTCGATTTCCCGGCGCCGTTCGGCCCGATCACCGCGACGATCTCGCCCTTGGCGACCGCGATATCAACCCCGCGCAAGGCGGCGATGCTGCCGTAGGCGACCTGGAGATTCTCAATGGCGAGCATGGCTACACCGCCTCGTCGCCGAGATAGGCGGCGCGCACGGCGTTGTGCGCGCGGATTTCGCCCGGCGTGCCGACGGCGATGGTGGCGCCGTGCTGCAGCACCTGGATGCGGTGGCAGAGCCGGAACACCAGCGGCATCCGGTGCTCGATCAGCAGCACGCCGCATTCGCCCTGCGCCGCGATCCCGGCGACCACCTTCTGCAGGTCCTCCGCTTCCGCATCGTTAAGGCCGGCGGCCGGCTCGTCCATCAGCAGGAATTTCGGCTTCATGGCGATGGCGCGGGCGATGCCGACCCGACGCTCCTCGCCGAACGGCAGGGTATCGACGCGCCGGCCGGCCTTGTCGGCGAGGCCGAGGCGTCCCAGCACCTCCATGGCCCAGGCCCGCCCCGCGCCGCGCGACATGCCGGTCGCCATCGCGCCGGCCTCGACATTCTCCCGCGCGGTCAGGCCCGCGAAGGGCAGGACATTCTGGAAGGTGCGCACCAGCCCCAACCGACTCCGCTGATGGGGTTCCAGCGGCAGCAGATCGACGCCGTTCAACGCCACGCGGCCGCGATCGGGCACCTGGAACCCGGTCAGCACGTTGATCAACGTGGTCTTCCCGGCGCCGTTCGGCCCGATCAGGCCGAGGATCTCCCCCGACCGCAACGTCAGATGAATGTCGTCGATGGCCCTGAGGCCCTGGAAGTTCACGACGACGCCGGCGACTTCCAGCGCCGACGCCGTCGCAACCTTCACTTCGCCGTTCATGGCGTCATTCTATCCCGGTGATCCTGCGCCGATGCCTATTTCGGCATCTGCGCCGCTTTGACCACCTGGATGATGTTGCCGGACTTGCCGTCTTTCACCTCGATCAACAGCAGGTCGCGCTGCATGTTGATATGCTCCTTGTCGGTGAAGGTGGTCGGGCCGGCCAGCAACTTCTCGTCCTTGAAGGTCTGCAGCACGTCGCGGACCTTGTCGGTGTCGAAGGTGCCGGCTTTCTCCACCGCCTTGCTCCAGGCCTCGATCACGCTGTAGCCGGTGATCGAATGCGAGGTGACCGGCAGCTTGCCAAACTTGGCCTTGTACTTGTCCATGAAGGCCTGGACCTCGGGGCGCGGGTCGGAGCCGAACATCGAGCCGTAGGTGACGAAATACATCTCACTCAGGTTCGGCACGCCCTCGAGCCAATAGTCGCCGTCCCAGGACTCCGAACCGAGCAACGGCGTCGCGATGCCGGCGGCGCGGACTTGCCGCATCGCGCTGACGCCGCCCGGTGGGAAGGAGGCGAGCACGATGAAGTCGGGCTGCGACGGCAGCGCCTTGATGCGGGTGATCTGGCTGGCGATCTGCGGGTCCTCGCCGCCGAAGGTGTCCATGCCCAGCATCGCATCGGCGCCGGCCAGCTCGATCCAGCGGCGGTTGAAGAAGTCCGCCCAGGTCGCGTCGAAGGCGATGGTGGTGTCCTTGAGGATATAGCCCTTGCGCCAGCCCTTCACGTTATAGGCCCATTCCGCCATCGCCACGGCCTGGCCCGGCGCGCCGGTCGCCATGGTGAAGGCATTGGGGCCGATCCCACTCGGGCCGAACTTCGGATCGCCGGCGCAGGTCGAGAAAGCGATCAGGTTGGCGCCGTCGGCGACCGAAGCCGCGGCGCTGCCGTAGTCATAGTCGCAGGTGACCACGACCATCTTGGCGCCTTCGTCGATCACCTGCTGGGCCGCGGTGGCGCCATAGGCGATGTCGGACTTGGTGTCGGCGTAGACGACCTTCAGCGGATGGCCGAGCAGCCCGCCCTTCGCGTTGATTTCGTCGATCGCGATCTCCATGCCGCCCGCCGGCCCCTCGTCATAGGGTGCCACGCCGCCGCTTTGCGCGATGGCCGCGCCGATCACGACCGGATCCTCGGCCTGCGCCGCCGAACCCAGGGCCAGCGCGGCGGCCAGAACCGCCAAGCTGCTCATTCGCTTGAACCACATGCCTTGTTTCATTTCCGCCTCCTGTTGCCGCTTTTTGCTTTTCGTGACGATGCCTTGGGCTTCGCGGCGCGGAGCTTCGCCGTCGCCGCCATGTCGAGCTCGTAATCGACGCCGTTGGCGGCGCGTTTCGCCGCCACGCCGAACACCGCGCGCGCCTTCTCCGGGCTGAGCCAGCCGCAGTTGAGGTCGGCGAGCACGCGCGCAGGATCGCGGTCGCGCGGCGATCCATAGCCGCCGCCGGCGCAGCTCCGGTAATGCACCGCCTCTTTCTCGCCGGCGGAGCAGTGGTCGAAGTCCGGTTGGCGCTCGAGCTTGCCGTTCTTCAGCCGCTTCCAGGTGCCGCAGCCGCTGCCCGGCAGGCCGCCGAGCACGCCCTTCGGCGCGAAGGTGCCGCCGTCGCCGAAGAAATAGACGGTCATGTCGCCGGTCAGCGAGCGATAGGAGCCCTTCACCGCCGGGGCGCCGTTCCATTCGCCGAAGCCCATGCTGTCCTTGGCGACGCTGCGCTCCTCGATCAGGATCGGATAGGTCGCCTCGTCGATCTCGATGGAATCGTTGACCATGATCCCGTTGCCGACCGAGCATTCGTAGGTCAGCCAGCCGTCATGGCCGAAGCTGCCGGGGCCGCCGGACAGGCCGAGCATCACCTGGGTGACATAGGGCACGGCTTCCTTGCGCCGCTTGTCCACGCCGGAGACGACGCCGAGCGCCGCGGAGGCGTTGCCGCCGCCTTCCGCCATGCCGTAGGGCTTGCCCAATTGCGCGAAGCAGCATTGCACCGCGTTGGCCAGGCGCTCGTTGACGTTGCTGGTGGCGCAGGAGGTGCCGATCGGATGCTGCGGCCGCCCGACCACGCAGTTGTCGCGCAGCAGCGGCACGATCCGGCTGGCACTGCCGTGGTTGTGCGGAATCGTGGAATCGATGTTGTAATAGACGCCGGTGCGGCAGGAGGCGATCACGCAGGCCTCGGTCACGTTGAGGCCGCCCGGCACGCAATCCGGATTGTCGCGCACGTCGACGGTGATCAGGCCCTTCTTGTTGTCGATGGTCACCTTGGCCTTGATCGGCACGCCTTCATCGGCAACGCCGGGCACCGGGTCGTGGCGGACTTCGTAGGAGAAGGTGCCCGCGGGCAGCTGCTTGATCGCGTCGATGGCGCGGCGCTCGCCGTAATCCATCCAGGCCTCGATGAAGTCCTTGATGACGGCGAGGCCGTATTGCTTCACCAGCTCCTTCAGGCGCCGCTCGCCGGTGCGGCAGGCGCCGACCTGGGCGCGATAATCGCCGTACCAGATGGCGGGCACGCGGATCTTCTGCAGGCCGATGCGGACGATGTCGGCCTTCTCCTGATAGTTCTCGTGCACCCGCACGCAGGGGAAATGC
This sequence comes from Dongia sp., assembly GCA_041913405.1. Taxonomy (GTDB): domain Bacteria; phylum Pseudomonadota; class Alphaproteobacteria; order Dongiales; family Dongiaceae; genus Dongia. The sequence continues at coordinate 4,062 of JAYSFH010000089.1, forward strand.
ACGCCCTCCATGTAGATGTCGCCGGCATAGGGCAGATAGGTGGTCGGCTCCGGCGCACCGATATCGGCATGGTGCGAGCGGGCCAGGGTCCAGAACATCGGCTCGCCGTCGCAGAAGACCGGAATGCAGAGCGTGAGATCGGCGTGATGGGTCCCGCCGTAGAACGGGCTGTTGTTCAGGAAGGCATCGCCTTCCTTGATGTCGTTGAACAGCCTGGTGATCGGCTGGGTGGTGAGCTCGAGCCCAGTCACGTGGATCGGCAACGCTTCCTCGACCGAGACCAGCCGATGGTCGTAGGTCAGCAATCCGCAGGACATGTCGCGCGCGTTCTTGATGACGCTCGACCGGCTGGCCTTCATAACCGTGTTGGTCATCTCGCGGATGATCGATTCGAAGCGGTTCGAAAGCACCGCCAGCAGCACCGGATCGAAATCCGTCGCCTTGCGCGCGTTGCCTCGAGCGGGGCCACCGTCGGCCATTCAGTCCCCCATCTGCCCTGTCAGGTTTTCCGTTTCCAATCCACTACCATCACAGAAACTGTGATCACAAGAGTCACCGAGAAGCGCGCCCGGCGCCGGACGGCCTTACGGTTCTTCCATGCCGTGGCGCTTGGCCCAGTCGAAGGGATAGAGCGCGTAGAAATAAGCGCAGCGGCGGCCGGTCATGTCGTAGTCCAAGGTGCAACCCTCGGGCAGCCAGACGATGTCGCCGACATGGCACTCCATCTCGCCCTGGTCGGTGCGGATGATCATGCTGCCTTCGTGGATGAACAGGATCTCGTCATAGAGCGTGGTCCAGTGGACCTTGATGTTCTCCGCGATCTCCAGGCCGCCGCCCATGTGCTGGCTGATCTTGCCGTTGATCACCCGGGCGATCGTGGTCTCGCCGCCCGGCGCCTTGCAGGGGATGAACGGCAGTTCGTTGCGCTTGAAATGAATGGCATTCGGCATATCGCCCTCCTGCTGGATGGTTTCTTACTTGTGGACGCGTGACGTGGTGATGCCGCCGGGCGCCAGGCCCGCCAGCGCGCGCACGATCGGCCCCGGCGCCTGGTCGAGATGATCGAGCCGGTCCTTGCGCGCGATCGCCGCGCGCACCATGTGGGCGCCGATGTAGCGGATCGGTTCCGGCGGCAGCCAGCGCTCCGCCGGCCGCACCAGGCCGCAGCCCGACCATTCGTCCTTGAGATCGAGCGCCAGCGAAGCGAGGATCCGGCCCGCGATCGGCGTGGTCGCGACGCCGTTCCCCGAGAAGCCGTAGCCGTAGAAGATATGCGGATGGCCCGGCAGCGGACCGAACAGCGGCAGGCCGCTGCGGGTGCGATCGATCGGCCCGAACCAGCTGTCGGCGAAGGGGACCTTGGCGAGCTCCGGATAGCCGCGCTCCACGCAGGCGCGGATCACGTCCTCGCGTGGGCTACGGCCTTCCCAGCGCCCGCCGTTCAACCCGCCGAAGCCGATCACACCGCCGGTGACGCCGGGATTAAAGCGGTGATCGCGGGTGGTGCGGAAGCCGGTGACGAAGAGCTGGGAGTCGCCCATCAGCGGCTTCTCCTTGTAGCCCAGCTTCTCCAGGAGATCTGGAATGGGCTCGGTGACGGCGTCCTCGCTGGCGATGACCAGGATCGCCGACCGGAGCTCCGGGATCGAGGTCGACCAGGCGTTCATGGTGAGCACGACGCGCTCGGCCGTGATCGACCCTTGCGCCGTGTGCACGACGGCCGGTCGACCACGCTCCAGCCGCGTCATCGCGGAATTCTCATAAACGCGAATGCCGCGCTTCAGCACCACGCGCCTGAGGCCACGCGCCAGCTTGCCGGGATGGATGGTCGCGGCGGTCGGGTCGTGGATGCCGGCGAGGAAGGACTTCGAGCCGGTCATGGCGGTGATCTCGGCCGCGGTCACCTCGCGGAACGGCGCCAGCCCGTGCTGCGCGAGTGCTGCGAGGATGCCGCGCCAGGAGCCGACATGGCGGCGGCAGGTGGCGCCCCAGATCCAACCATCGCGGCGGAACTCGATGTCGATGCCTTCGTCGCGGAAGAAGGCGTCGATCTCGCTGGCGGAATTGCCGAACACGTGCCCGAGGCGGATCGCGTCTTGGGTGCCGCAGAAGGCCTGCAACGCGGCGAACTTGGCCCATTGCGAGAGCACCATGCCGGAATTGCGGCCGCTGGCCCCGCCGCCGAGGATGTCGGCCTCGACGATGGCGATGTCGAGCTCCGGCCGGCGCCGCTTCAGCTCGAGCGCGGTCCACATTCCCGCCATGCCCCCGCCGACGATGCAGACATCGGCCCGCTGCGCACCTTCCAGCGCCGGCGCGTCCTGCTCGCCGGGTGCGATGGCTTCGCGCAGCCAGGGCCCGCGTCCGGCGATCCGCGTCTCGCCCATGTCAGGCCTCCCCACTCATGCCTCTAGGCCCAGTGCCTTGCCGCGCTGCCGGATCTCGTCGGTCAGCGGCGCCGCGGCGCGGGCATTGAGGTCGAACAGCACCGTGGTCTGCAGGCTGGTGCCGTGGAGTTCGCCGGTCTCGGCGTTGCAGAGCTCGTGCAGGTATTCGGCGGATTTGTTGCCGAGCCGCTTCAGCGTCGTGCGCACCACCAGCAGCGCGCCGGCGCGGACCTCGTGCTTGTATTCGATGACCTGCTTTACATCCGCCCAGCCCAAGCCCTTCTCCTTCAGCTCGTTGTAGGGGGCGAGCATCGAGAGGAAGTGGAAAGCGGCGCCGTCATAGAGTGCGGCATAGAACTGGGTGTTCATATGCCCCATGGAATCGCAGTTCCAGGGATAGGCGACCCCGCGATAGGTTTCGACCGCCGCCATGGCTAGAATCCGACCTGGTCGCCGCCCTTCAGCTTCAGCATGGCGCGCGCCTCGGCCGGGGTCGCGATCTGCAGCGAGAGATTCTCCAGGATGCCGCGGATCTTCGTCACCTGCTCGGCGTTGCTCTTGGCGAGCTGGCCGGGCCCAAGATAGATGCTGTCCTCCATGCCGACCCGGACGTTGCCGCCCATGGTGGCGCCGATGGTGGCGAGATTGATCTGGTGCCGGCCGGCCGCCAGGATCGACCACTGGTAGTCGCTGCCGAACAGCCGATCCGCGGTGCGCCGCATATGCATCAGGTCTTCCGGATGCGGGCCGATGCCGCCCAGCACGCCGAAGATGGTCTGCACGAAGAGCGGCGGCGTCAGCAGCTTGCGATCGACGAAATGCGCCAGGGTGTAGAGATGGCCGATGTCGTAGCACTCGCATTCGAAGCGGGTGCCGCAGCCGTCGCCCAGCTCCTTCACGAAACGCTCGATCTGCGCGAAGCTGTTGCTGACCACGTTCTCCTTGGTCCGCTCGACGTAAGCCTTCTCCCAGGGATACTTCCAATCGGTGATCTTGTCGGTCACGTGGAAGATGCCGAAGTTCATCGAGCCCATGTTGAGTGAGCAGAGCTCGGGCTGGGCGCGCAAGGGTGCCGCCAAGCGGTCCTCCATGCTCATGCCGAGCGAGCCGCCGGTGGTGATGTTGATGACCGCATCGCAGTTCTGCTTGATGCGCGGCAGGAACTGCATGAAGACCTTCGGGTCCGGCGTCGGGCTGCCGTCCTCCGGGTTGCGGGCGTGCAGGTGGATGACCGCGGCGCCGGCCTCGGCCGCGGCGATCGAATCCGCGGCGATCTGGTCCGGCGTGATCGGCAGATAGGGCGACATCGTCGGCGTGTGCACCGAGCCGGTCACCGCGCAGGTGATGATGACCTTGCGGCCGGATTTGCCTTTCGGTTTCGCGTCAGCCGTTGCCGTGCTCATGCCCCGTGCACTCCCCTGTTGGAATTTCCCGTGTCTCGGCCGACCGGACGGGCGGCATTCTTGACACTGTCCTTGTGCCAAGATTAGCATCACAAGATCTGTGATCACAAGATATCAGGCAAGGGCCCAGGCCGGCGCCACCAAAAAACCGCGAGCCGCGGCGGCGTTCGGGTATGATCCCGGCCGCCGCGAAGACGAAGGGAAGAAGACATCATGAGCAGCCTGCGTGCCGATACCGCCAAGACCGGGCGTCAGACCAACCAGCATCTGGAATCGGCGGTCGCCGAGGCGGAACAGCGCTACGTCGCCGCCAACCCCGGCAGCGCCAGGCTGAACCAGGGCGCGCGCGCCACGATGCCGGGCGGCAACACGCGCACCACGCTCCACTACGGCCCCTTCCCGCTCGCAATCCGCTCTGCCAAGGGCTCCAAGGTGACCGACGTGGACGGCCACAGCTATGTGGACTTCATCAACGAGCATACGGCGGGCGTGTTCGGCCATTCCGAGCCGGTGATCCAGGCGGCGCTGAAGCAGGCGATCGACGACGGGATCACGCTCGGCGCGCCGAACATCTACGAGCATGACCTCGCCGCGGCGATCCTCGCCCGCTTCCCGTCGATGGCGCGGCTGCGCTTCTGCAATTCCGGCACCGAGGCCAACCTGCTGGCGCTCGGCACCGCGCGGGCGGTCAGCGGCAAGCCCAACGTGCTGATCTTCGGCGGCGCCTATCACGGCAGCCTGCTCTATTACAGCCATGGCGCATCGCCGCTCAATGCGCCGATCCCGGTGATCGAATCCGTCTACAACGACGTCGAGCGTGCGGTCGGCGACATCGCCAAACACGCCGCGACCCTGGCGGCGGTGATCCTGGAGCCGATGCAAGGCGGCGCGGGCGCCATTTGCGGCACGCCGGAGTTTCTCAAAGCCTTGCGCGAAGCCTGCACGAAGCACGGCATCCTGCTGGTGTTCGACGAGGTGATGACCTCGCGCCTCGGTGCAGGCGGCCTGCAGGGCAAGCACGGCATCACTCCCGACCTCACCACCCTCGGCAAGTATGTCGGCGGCGGCATGACGATCGGCGCCTTCGGCGGCCGCGGCGACATCATGGAGCGCTTCGACCCCAGCCGGCCAGACGCCTTCCCGCATGGCGGCACCTTCAACAACAACGTGCTGGCGATGGCGGCGGGGCTCGCCGGATTCACCAAGGTGCTGACGCCTCAAGCACTGGAGCGGATGAACGGCCTCGGCGATTCGCTGCGCGAGCGCGCCAATGCGCTGGCCGCGAAGCACGGCCTGCCGGTGCAGACCACCGGCACCGGCTCGATCTTCGCCATCCATTTCCACGACGGGCCGATCCGCAACAGCCAGGACCTCGACGAGGGCGAGAAGGGCCGCGAGCGCGACATTGCGGCACTGAAGAAGCTCTATCAGCTCGACATGTTCGAGCGCGGCCTCTACGTCACGCGCCGGATCCTCGGCAACCTCTCGCTGGTCAGCAGCCAGGCCGACGTAGACCTCCTGATTGACGCCCTGGACGAGTTCCTGGTGAACCGCGGCACCTTGATCCGCCAGGTGATGGGATCCGCCAGGTGATGGACTGATCAGCCGGCTTTCTTCCGGAGATAGGCCGGCCGCAGCCAGTTCTCGACATGCTTCACGGCGCGCGCCGCCGTGAAGCTCAGGACAAAGTAGATCATCCCGATCAGGAAATAGGTTTCCTCGCTGCGGAAGGTCTCGCTGATCACGTATTTGCCCTGGCGCAGCAGCTCCTCCACGCCGATGAAGGAGACCAGCGCGCAGTCCTTCAGCACCGAGATGAAGTACCCGCCGACGGTCGGGAT
>JAYSFH010000089.1:9703-10693 GCA_041913405.1 Dongia sp.
GAAGCGGCTCATGCCCAGTGCCATGCCGGCCTGGTACTGCCCGGGATCGATCGCCTGGATCGCGGCGCGGAACACTTCGGTCAGGTAGGCGCCGATCACCACCGAGAGGCCCACGACCGCCGCCCAGAACTCCGGCAGGCTGATGCCGTAGCGCGGCAGCGAGAAATAGACGAACAGCAGGATCACGATCAGCGGCACGTCGCGGCAGATCTCGACATAGACCCGCACGAACCACTTGGCGACGCGGCTCTTGGTCTGGGTCACGATCGCGCAACAGATGCCGATCACGATGCTGACCGCCATGCTGCAGAAGGTGAGTTCGAGCGTGACCGGCACGCCTTTCAGCAGGCGCGGCAAATAGCGCGGCACAAACTCGGTGAAGAACTCCCACATCCAAGCCCCCTGGTTGGCTCAATTCCCGTTCGCCGAAAGAAAAGGCCCGCCGACCGGGGTCGGCGGGCCACGCGACAGACTACACGAAGGTCAGCTGCCCATCATCGACTTGCGGGAGAGGGACTCGTCCCAGAGCCCGTAGCTCTCCAGGATCTTCTGGCGCTCGCCGGCCTCGTCCATCTTGTCCCAGGCGGCGTTGATCGCGGCCAGCAGCGCGCTGTCTTCCTTGCGCACGCCGACGCCGGCGCCGCCGAACTTGTAGCCGGCGGCCGCCTGCTTGTCCTTCCACTCCGGCTTCGGCTCCAGTGCCATCGGCTCGCCGATCGCCCGGATGTTCGGGGTCACCTTCTTCTGCTCGCCGAGGCTGGTGAAATCGGCGACCACCGCATCGACCTGCTTGTTCTGCAGCGCCATGAACGGCGCCGCGAAATCGTCGAACGACTTCACCGAGCCGCCCCAGCCCATGGAAACCAGCTTGTTGGCCTGCATCTCCTCGACCGTGCCGACCGTGGTTCCGATGATCTTGCCCTTGAGGTCTTCCGGCTTCTGATAGGGCGAGTCTTCCAGCACCGCGATGCGGTCGCTCTCGAAATAGTA
>JAYSFH010000090.1:0-10648 GCA_041913405.1 Dongia sp.
AACGCTGTATTGACCACGATACGCTCGCAGACCGGAGGCGAGTATTGGCGCCGCCTGGGCTGAGTCGCGCTTCCTCGTAACAGTCGCGCAGGTCCTGCGCGGCATCGGCGTAGCTCTCGACTGTCAGCAGCCGGTTGATCGTCGCGCCATCCTCCGAGAGCGGCAGGATGATCCGCATATAGGCGCTGCGCCGAGTCTCGCATTCGATCAGCAGCCGATGCGCCATCGGCGCGCGGCGGGCCAGCGCATCGCAATAGAGGCGATGAATGAGCGCGCCGTAAGCCGGCGGCTCGAGGTCCAGCGCGCGCCTGTTGGTGAGCTCGGCGCCGTGGATCTTGAACAGCCCGGTGCCGGCGAGACGGAAGCGGAAATCGACCGGGTCGGCGCTGACATCGACCAACATCACCCGCGGCAGCAGCGGCGCGATCTCGACCGGATCGATGTCGGCCCGGGCCGGCGCCAGGCGGCCCGCGCACTTCTGGAACCAGTAGTCGCGGGCGAATTTGAGATCGGCATCGAGATCCGGATGGTCGAGCCCCAGCTCCATCGCATCCACCTGGGGCGCCGCCGCCCGTCGGCCGCGGCCGAAATGCCCGTCGAGGCGGATCGCGCCGGGCTGGCCCGGCTTCGCCGCCTCGGGCTTGCCGGCTTCAACCTTCGCCGCCCCTGCCGGTGTCGCCCCCATCGCGCTTCCTTGCTGGAGCCCCCTCTTCGCCCTTGGGCGTCACCCTTGGGGGGCCTCGTCTGGACATTGCGGGGCGCAACCTTGCACGCGCCGATGGCAATGTCCATCCTGGCGCAGGCGCTGGATTCGGGCCGAATAAGCCGGCAAAGGGGCGAGGAAGCTGCTCCGCATAATGTATCCCGGCACAACTTTAACATGAGCTTCTTAGCGTTTCCTCGGCATCGGCGCCGGGCTGCTCGCCAAGCCCAGGCGGCAGCAGGCTTTTTTCAACAAAAGGACGATTGTCTGCTGTGGATAGACTTGTGGAAAGCGTGTGAATTAACCCTGCTTCCTTTCGGGCCTCCAACCGGGCGCGCAGGAAGTCAGCCGGGGGAACAGGCAGCCGCTTGAAAAGTTAATTTCTCGGACCATTTACTGTTCATGGCGCCGGGCCTGGGGAGATCCGGGCGGGGCCACCGCGATGGGCCGGGAACGGGCATTGTGGATCGCTTTATAAGGCTCGCTCGCATGGAGGGGCAGGAATGTCGAGACTATCGCTCTTCAACAGCCCGTTGCTCTTGGGCTTCGATCATTTCGAGCGCACGCTCGACCGGATCTCGAAGACCGGCTCCGAGGGCTATCCCCCTTACAATATCGAGCAAATGAGCGACGAGGCCCTGCGGATCACGCTGGCCGTCGCCGGCTTCGCCATCGAGGACCTCGAGATCCAGATCGAGGATAACCAGCTCGTTGTGCGCGGCCGCCAGAAGGATGATTCGGACCGGATCTACCTGCATCGCGGGATCGCGGCGCGGCAGTTCCAGCGCAGCTTCGTGCTGGCCGAAGGGATCGAAGTGACCGGTGCCAGCCTTGATAACGGTCTGCTTTCGATTGATCTCGCGCGGCCCAAGGTCGAACCCCAGGTCCGCACCGTGCCGATCAAGAAGGCAGCACAGCGGACGAGTGATCGGCCGGCTGGGCCTGCGGAGATCGCGGTGACCGGCGGCGCCAAAAGCTGAACGCGGAACACGCCTTCGAATTTAGAGAAGAACGATCGGAGTAAGGGGTCGCTCCCTTGGGCGCATCCCAGGAGAAACAGTCATGGTATCGCTTGAACAGATCCGCAAGATTACGACCGAAGACCTGCTCTCGCTGGGCGTGAAGGACGTCGCCTATTTGAAGGACGTCGAGGTCGATGGCAGCACCGCCGTCGGCATCTTCGCGGCCAACGGCCAGCAGCTCGCGCTCTTGCCCGACCGCAACGCGGCGATCGCCGCCGCCGTCGAGAACGGCCTCGCTCCCGTCACGCTGCACTAAGCGCTCAATTCCTTGCTGCGGGTATTCGCATCATGGCGGATACCCGTATTTGTTTCGCCCATCGCTCCCCCGTCCCAGGATCAGATAGAGCGTCGCGATCAACGGCACGATTCCCGTGGAGTACCAATAGCCGATGCTCCACTGCCCGCTGGAACTGCCGGTCCAGTGGATCGAAAAGCCGCTCGAGAGCAGGCCTGGCAACAGGAACATCCAGAGGTAGTGCCAGCCCGATTTGTCGAGGTCATGCAGCCGCTTCACGACCAGCGCGAAGAATGCCCACATCCAGAACGCACCGATCGCCACGACCGCGATCACCGCAGCCCCGGTTGGGTGGCGCGCGTTGTTGACGGCCGGGATCGCGAGCAGCGAGACGACCGGGATGATGATGATCCAAAGCACCAGTGAATAGAGAAAGAACCGCCAGCGGCCGATCCGGCCGCCGAGAGCGAAATAGCCTTCCAACATGATCGGTCCGCCGCGTCCCCTGTCCCGCGAATCCGGGGATCGGGAGCCTAGCAGAAACGCGCGCGTCGGTAGAGCAACAGCCGCCTTTCAATGGGCGTCTTGCAGCTTCTCCATCTCTTCTTCGTATTCGTCCTGGCTGATGATGCCGGCATCCAGCGCGCGCTTGAGGTCCGCGGCCGACTGCTCGGGGGGCACCATGCGGTTATGGACGGTCTGGCTGGAGCCGCAGGCGGCGAGCAGCAAGGCGGCCGCGAGCAGCGCCGTCGCGGCCATCACGATCGAAGCGGGGGATTTCTTCATCGCCGGCCTCAGTCCTCGTCGAGGATCTTTTCGCGCTGCTTCTCGTATTCGCGCTCGCTGATGGCGCCCGCGTCATACGCCTTCTTCAGATCGATCAACGCCTGGCCCTTGCTGACCGTCGTGTTGTTGACGGTCGAATCGGCGCCGCCGCCGCCGCAGCCCGCCAGCATCAAGGCGCTGCTCAACGCCATAGCGATGATCGAAGCCCGGACCAGCATCCCTGCCCCCTCGCGATTGCGGAAATTCAACCCGTGCAAATCTACGCCCCCGGCCAGGGCGGCACAGATGGACCATGGTCCAAGGGGGTGGAGGGGTACGCCTACTCGCGTTCGCCGTAGTCGTTGGGGCCGTCGGTCCCCGGCCAGAGCAGCAGGAACAGGCCGACGCCGAGCGAGATCACGCCGCCGATGATGATCAGGGTGAGGCCGGGAACCTTCATGGTCCCCTGCATCGCCGCGCCAAGGCCGTTGCAGATCGCGGGCACGACGATCATCCAGGCGTAATGCCAGGCGGAGAGGTTGATGTCATGCAGCCGTTTCGCGGCGAGGCAGAAGCCGCCCCAGATCGCCATCGCGACCAGGATGAGGATGATCGCGATGGTCACCCCTTCCGCATTCGTCGCGTTGCGCAGCGGCAGCAGCAGGATCAGGCCGAGCACCGCCAGCACGGCCCCCAGCAGCATCGAATAGCCGAAATAGCTGAGCCGCCCCATGCGGCCGCCCCACGAGAACAACGCGAACAGCATCGGCGCCCCCATACTCCCCTGCCGCGGAATCTATCAAAGATTGCAGCGGCGAGATAGGGACGCCCCGCGGCGGAGATTCCGCCGGGGAGTCGCGGCGTCAGGCGGCGTGGCTGTGGGCGCGATCGGTGAGGAGCGCGTAGATCGCTTCCGCCTGGTCGGCGCCGCGGAGCTTCTCGCAGATGGCGCGATCCCTGAGCAGCCGGGAGACGCGGGCCAGGGCCTTCAGGTGGTCGGCGCCGGCGCCTTCCGGGGCCAGCAGCAGGAAGATCAGGTCGACCGGCTGCTCGTCGATCGCCTCGAAGTCGACGGCGTGGTCGAGCCTGGCGAACAGGCCGAACATCTGCTTCACGTCGGCGAGCTTGCCGTGCGGGATCGCGATCCCGTTTCCGACGCCCGTGGTGCCGAGCCGCTCGCGCTCCAGCAGCACGTCGAAGATCTGGCGTTCATGGACGCCTGTGATCTCGCCGGCGCGGCGCGCCAGGTCCTGCAGCGCCTGCTTCTTGCTTGAGACCTTGAGGCGCGGCATGACCTGCGCCGGTGACGACAGTAGATCCTCGATCTCCATGATCCCTCGTGCTCCGTTCGGCTGGCGCCGATCCCATGACTGTGTCGGATCGGCGTGGCGGGAGGTTCGTCGCGATCTAGCGTCGCGCCGGCGATCCGGCCCTGCGGGGCTCCGCAACATCCGGCTTCGACGCCGGATCAACCCAACCGATATTGCCGTCGTTGCGGCGGTAAACCATGTTCAGCCCCCCATGCGCGCGATTGTGGAACAGCATCGCCTGTGTCTCGGCGAGGTCGAGGCGCATGACCGCCTCGCCGACGGTGAGAGTGGGAATGTCCGCTTCGAGCTCGGCGACGATCAGCGCCGCGTGGCCGTTGGCGTGGTCGGCGCCGCCGCTGTCTTCGGTCGCTTCCTCGCCCATGTCCGGCGCCAGCACGAAGGACCGCGCCGCATATGAATCCGTCTCGGCGCGGTGGTGATCGCGCAGGCGCCGCTTATGCCGGCGCAGGCGCTTGGAAATGGTCTCCGCGGCGATGTCGAAGGCGGCATAGGCGTCGCCGCCGTCGTCTTCCGCCTGCATGAGAATGCCGCGGCCGACATGCACCGAGATCGCGCAATGGAATCGGTAGCCCTGCTTGGAGAAGGTCACGGTCGCTTCGATCGGGTTCGAGAAGAACTTCTCGAACATCCGGTCCAGGGCTTCGGCGACGTAGGTCCGCAACGCTTCACCAACGTCGATGCCTTTGCCGTTGACGGTCAGGTTCATCGCTTCTCGTCCGCTTGCCAATGATGGGGAAACAGGGGCGCCTCCAGGGTGGGCGCCGAACAAGTCCACGGCAGCACCGTTTCCGCGTGCCGCGTCTCCATTCTAACTGGGCACATTGCAGTCAAGGCTCGAACGCGCCCCCGCAAAACGGCCGGGACCATAGGAACCGTTCCCGGCGAAGTCAATACCGCCCCAGTCTCTTCAGGGGATCCCCGGAAGGATGCCCCTGGAAAGCATGTGGCGATGATCAGGCCGAACGCAAGGCTTTCTCGCGCCGGCGTTGGACCGACGAAGGTATCTTCAACGATTCTCGATACTTAGCGACCGTCCGCCGGGCGATGTCCACGCCTTGGCCCTGCAGGATGGAAACCAGCTTGTCGTCGGAGAGGATGTCGTTCGCCGGCTCCGAATCGATCAGCTCCTTGATCCGGGAGCGGACCGCCTCGGCGGAATGGCTGTCCGCGCCGTTGGCGCCCTGAATCGCGGCGCTGAAGAAGTAGCGGAGTTCGAACAGGCCGCGCGGGGTCGCCATGTACTTGTTGGTGGTGACCCGGCTGACCGTGCTCTCGTGCATGCCGATCGCCTCGGCGATGTCGCGGCGGATCAGCGGCTTCAGGTGCTGCACGCCGTGCAGCAGGAACATCTCCTGCTGGCGGATGATCTCGGAGGCGACCTTCATGATCGTGGTCGCGCGCTGGTGCAGGGTCTTCACCAGCCAGTTGGCCGCGGCCAGGCGGTCGCTGATGTATTCCTTCTCCGCCTTGCTCGAGGCCTTGGACGAGACCAGCGTGTGGTACTGCTGGTTGACCAGGAGGCGCGGCAGGGTGTCGGTGTTGAGTTCCACCGACCAGGAACCGTCGGGCCGCCGGCTGACCAGGATGTCGGGAATCACGGTCTCGACCTCTTCGGTCTCGAAGAAGAGGCCGGGCTTCGGGTTCAAGGCGCGGATCTCGGTCACCATGTCGGCGAGATCTTCCGCGTCCACGCCGCAGAGCTTCATCAGCTGGTTGCGGTCGTGCTTGGCCAAGAGATCGAGATGGGCAAGCATGCACTGCATCGCCGGATCCAGCCGGTCGCGCTCCTTGAGCTGCAGGCCGAGGCATTCGGCGAGATCGCGGGCGAAGACGCCGCAGGGCTCGAACTGCTGCAGCTTGGCCAGCGTGGAGTCGACCAGCGCCTGGGGACAGCCCAGGCGCTCTGCAAGATGCGCGAGATCGCCGCTGATGTAGCCGGCGGGATCGAGCATGTCGATGATCTGCAGGCCGATGATGCGCTCGGTCGGATCGGTGACGTCGAGGTGGAGCTGCGCCTCCAGATGCTCGCGCAGGGTCTCGGGGCGCTGCGCGGTCTGCTCGATCCCGTATTCGCCGTCGCCGAAATCGCTGCGCCCGCCGGTGCCGCGCCAGGCGCCGTCATAAAGCTCGCCGCCGGCCGGGGCTTCGGCCGCCGCGCTGGAATAGGTGTTGTCGTAGTCGGTGTCGAGCGGCGAATCTTTTTCGTCGGGCATCGACTCCCGCGCGTTGTACTCGGCGGTGTCGAGCATGCGGTCCGATGTCTCGGCAGGAGATTCCGACTCAGCGGAAAAATCTTCCGCTCGCTCGGCAGAATTTTCTCCACTGCGGTCGTCGTCGCCCCGATCGAGCAAGGGATTCTGCTCGAGCTCGGTTTCGACATAAGCGACGAGGTCCTGGTTCGACAATTCCAGCAGCTTGATTGCCTGCTGGAGCTGCGGCGTCATCACCAGGGTTTGTGCCTGCCGGAGATCTATCCTCTGCGTAACGGCCATACGGCCACGGTACTACAGGGAGAATCTTTCTCCAAGGTAAACGCGCCGGACCTGCGGGTCGCGGACGATCTCCCGGGGCGTGCCCTCGCGAAGGACATGGCCCTCGTGGAGAATGTAGGCGCGATCGACAATCTCTAACGTGTCGCGGACGTTGTGGTCGGTGATGAGGACGCCGATGCCGCGATCCTTGAGGTGCGTGACGATGTCGCGCACGTCACCGACGGCGATCGGATCGATGCCGGCCAACGGCTCATCCAGCAGGACGTAATTCGGCCGCATGGCAACGCAGCGCGCAATTTCCACGCGGCGGCGCTCGCCGCCGGAGAGCGCCATCGCCGGCGTGCGCCGCAGGTGCTCGATCGAGAACTCCGCCAGCAGGCGATCGACCAGCGGGCGCCGCTTCGAGCGATCCCGCTCGGTCACCTCGAGCACGGTCATGATATTGTCTTCGACCGACATGCCGCGGAAGACCGAGGCTTCCTGCGGCAGATAGCCGATGCCGCCGCGGGCGCGCTGATACATCGGGAGATCGGTGACCTCCTCGCCATCGAGATAGATGGCGCCGGCATCGGCCTTGATCAAGCCGGTGATGACGTAAAAGCAGGTGGTCTTGCCGGCGCCGTTCGGCCCCAGGAGGCCCACGACCTCGCCGCGCTGCACGCCGATCGAGACGTCGCGCACGACTGGCCGGCCCTTGTATTGCTTGCCGATGTGATAGGCGACCAGGCCCTCGACGCCGCGCGGGTCGACGGTGACGCCGTTCACGTGGATCAGCGGATGGCCGTCGGCCGCCTTGGTGAAGGGCAGCGGTTCGGGCGCGTTGCCGTTGAGGTTCACGCCGCCGGCCGGCCTGGCTTCCTCGGGCTTGGCGTCCACTGCGACGCTCTCGTCGACTTCAGGCTCCGGGGCGTGTGCGGGATTCATTGCACCGTCGCCGTGCTGTCGAGTGCCAGCGTGTCGTTGCCGGAAGGCGCCGGAGCTTGCGAGCCCTGGTTGGAGTTCTGCTTCGGCTGGATCGTGGTGCGCACGCGCTGGCCTTCGGCCGGCAGCAGGCGGCTGATCCCCTTCGCCATGTCAATCTCGGCGCGGGCGCCGCGGAACACGTTCTTGTTCTGGGTCAGGATCACGTTGCCGGTGAGAACGGCGATCTTGGTCGCGGGGTCATAGACCGCACGCTGGCAGGTCGCGATCTCCTTGCCGGTGTCGATCTTGACGTTGCCCTCGGCCTTCACCTGGAACGCCTCGCGCTTGCCCTCGGCGTTCCTGCGGAAGTAGCTGGTCACCTGATCGCCGTCGATCCTGGTGCCGTCGCTCTTCAGGATGACGACGTCGCCCTTGGCGACCAGCGAGTCCTGGTCCTGCCAGTATTCCAGCGAATCCCGCGCGGTCACGGTCTCGTTCGGGTTGACGATCTTCAACCCGGAGCCGGTCATCACCAGCAAGCGCTTCACCTGGTCGTATTCGGCGCGATCGCCGTAGGCGGTCTGGGACGGGCTCATGATCTTCACCGCGCCCTCGGCGGTGACATGGTCGATCTGGCTGCCGCCGCCGCCATAGGTCGCGATCAGCTTGTCGGCATGCAGCTCCGACGTACCCTGGACCGCGACCGCGTTGCCGCTCGCGGTGTAGGTCTGGGCCTCGCGGTTCCACTCGATGCCGTTGTCGGCGCTGATCTCGATCGGCTGCGAGCCGCCGAAGTCGAAGGCGGAAGACTGGTCCTGCGCGACGGCGCCGAGCGGTGCCGCGAGCGCGAGGAGCGCCGCCAGCGCGATGAGGCGGGACGGTATCACGATCCGCCTCCAGATTTCTTCGGGAAGAGCTTCAGGTAGGAGCGGCCGGTGAAGAGGATGGTCTTGCCGTCGTCCTTGATCTCGAAACCCTGGGCGGTCAGCTGGCCGTCGCCATTCTGGCCCTCGACCGGCTGGTTGCCTTTGGCCCAGTCGTTCTTCAAGTCGACCGTCGCCGCATCGGTCTCGAAGCTGAGGCCGGTGTCGTGGAACAGGGTCACGTTGCCGGAGAGATCCACCGTGCCTTGATCCCGGTGAAAGACGCCGTTGTCCGCCGTCAGCGCCACCCAGGCGCCGTCGCTCATGGTCATGTCGGCCATCAGCTTCTGCAGGTTGACGACGTTGTCGGGCTCTTCCGTTGCCGCAACCGGTGCCGGCGCGGCCGCCGTCGCGGGTTCGGCATCGGCGGATGCCGCCGGCGCCGGGGCGGGCTCGATCTTCTGCGGCTGCGAAGCGGAGTCCGCGGTGATCGAATAGGGCCGGTTGCTGGAATCGACGCCGTTGTACTGGACCTTCTGCACCTTCACGTCGGAGGCGCTCTGCGCCTGCGCGGCGTCCTTGGGCGGGATCACCGTCGGCTGGATGACCGGCACGTCGCGTCCCCATTGGACGATGTAGACGACGCAGGAAACGGCGATCAGCGGCAGCACGATCTTCAGCGCCGTGATCAGGCCCTTGTTGCGCTTGCGCTTGAACACGCGGCGCGGCGCGGCGAGCTCCGGCAGGTCGCGCGTTGCTGTCGTGTCGGTGCGGTCCGCCATCGCGCTAGGCCACTCCCGCTTTCAGGCAGTCGTGCAGCCGGACGATGCCGGCCGGCTTCATCCCGTCGCACACGAACAGGCTGGTGATCGAGCGCTCGTTCATGACGCGCACCGCCTCGGCGGCGAGCGCGTTGGCGCGGATGGTGAGCGGGCCTTTGGTCATGACGTCGCCGACCCGCTCGCGCAGCAGGTCCGGGCCCATGTGGCGGCGCAAGTCGCCGTCGGTCACGATCCCCACCAGATCGCCGCCGTCGTCGACGACGCCGACGCAGCCGAAGGTCTTCGCGGTCATGATGAGGAGGGCGTGCGACATCACGTCGTCGGTGCCGATCAGCGGCACCTCGTCGCCTACATGCATGAGGTTGCCGACGCGGATCAGGATCTGGCCGAGCTTGCCGCCCGGGTGCAGTGCATGGAAATCCTCGGCGGAGAAACCCTTCCGCTCGAATAGGCCGATCGCCAATGCATCGCCGAGGGCCAGCATCATGGTGGTCGAGGTGGTGGGTGCGAGACCCATTGCACCCGCTTCCGCGGTCTTCGGCAAGGCGAGGGTCACGTCCGCGGCGTTGCCGAGGGCGCTATCCGCCTTCATCGTGATGCCGATCACAGGGATATTCCAGCGCCGGGCGAAGCCCAGCATGTCGGAGAGCTCCGCGGTCTCGCCGGAATTGCTCAAGGCCAGCACCGCGTCCTTCGAGGTCACCATGCCGAGGTCGCCATGGCTCGCCTCGGCCGGGTGCACGAATTGCGAGGGCGTGCCGGTCGAGGCCAGGGTCGCCGCGATCTTGCGCGCAATATGCCCGGACTTGCCCATGCCGGTGACGATGACGCGGCCGGTGACCGCGGCGAGGATGTCGAGCGCCTTCAGGAGCGCGCCGTCGAGGCTGTCGGCGAGGCGGCGCAGGGCGTCCGCCTCCTGGAGCAGCACCCGCTTCGCTGCGGCGAGGTCGTCGCGCTCAGCCGAGCTCAGCGGGGCCTCCGGCGCTCTCGATGCTTTGGCGCTTGCGGCGGCGTTCGGCACTTTGTTCATTCCACTCGATTCCTAACCCTCGCCCCCAAGGGTCTCCACCCTCGCCCGAAGGGCGATCTCCCCGGGCAGCAATTTTCTCAGATATCCCTCGAAAACAGAAGGGATTTCCCAGCTCGACCCAGGCTTATACCCGGATCCTCACCGGGATCTGACAGGCCGCTCAACCTACCGTCCGGGCAGGGTTAATTACGGTTCACCGTGCCAGGACCGGCGGACCGGCCGGGGGTCAGTGCGCGAAGATGTCCGGCTCTTCCCAGCCGAGCAGGTCGAGCTCGCCCCGAGTCGGCAGGAACTCGAAGCAGGCGGCGGCGAGCGCGGTGCGGCCCTCGCGCGCCAGCAGCGGGTCGAGCTTCGCCTTCAGCTTGTGGAGGTGCAGCACGTCCGAGGCGGCATAGCGCAGCTGGTCCTCGGTGAGATCGGCGCTGCCCCAGTCCGAGGATTGCTGCTGCTTGGAGAGCTCGACGTCGAGCAGCTCCTTGCACAGGTCCTTCAACCCATGCCGGTCGGTAAAGGTCCGGGTCA
>JAYSFH010000091.1:0-7028 GCA_041913405.1 Dongia sp.
TTGCGGCGGAATGGGTTGATCGCCATCATCGCCGTGTTGTTGTGCGCCATGTAGTTGCGGCCGAGCTGGTCCGACTGGTTGTTGCCGAGGCCGCGCGGATGCCTGTCGTTGGCCGAGCGCAGCAGCAGCGCCGTCGAGTTGATGGCGCCGGCGGCGGAGATGAAGAGATCACCCTTGACCGTGAGCGGCGTGCCGCCGCTCTTCACCGCGACGCCAACGACCTGACGGCCCGAAGCATCGGTCAGCAGGCGCTCGACCTTGGTGTCGAGGATGAGATCGACCTTGCCGCTCCGCAAGGCCGGGCCGATCAGCCGCACTTCGGCATCGTTCTTGGCGCCGAGCTTGCAGGCGAAGCCGTCGCAGGTGGCGCAGCGGACGCAGGTGCCGCCGTCGTGCCGGTCGACTGCGATCGGCAGCGGAAAGGGCCGCAGCCCTTTCGCCCGCAGCTTCTCGGCGATCGCCTCGATGACCGGCTCGTGGCCGATCGGCGGGTGCGGCATCGGTCCCGAGCGCGGCGGCTCGATCGGGTCGGCGCCAGCTTCTCCGTGCGTCCCCATCAGCCGTTCCGCGACGTCATAGTAGGGTGCGAGATCGGCGTAACGGATCGGCCAGGCGGGTGCAACGCCGCCCTCATGCTCCAGCGCCTCGAAATCCTCAACGCGGAACCGCACCGTCGCAGCGCCGAAGAATTTCGAGTTGCCGCCGACATAATAATAGGTCGAGGGGTTGAACGGCTTGCCGTCGCCGTCGCGCCAGGTCTCCTTGGCGGTGTATTTCTTCTCGTGGAACACCGCCTTCACCGACCAGTTGTCGGCTTCGCGCGGCAGGTAATTGCCGCGCTCGATCACCAGCACCGAGGCGCCCGCCTCGGCCAGGCGATTCGCCATCGCGCCGCCGCCGACCCCGGCGCCGACAATCACGACGTCGTAGGATTCCTTGATGATATTCGTCACAGATCCCCCTGCGGATTTCGGTAAGATTGCCTGGGACTCCGCGGGCCATCAAGCCGACTTTGCTGTCAACCGGCCTTTCGCCTTGAGTGACACCAGAGGCCACGTTAGAAGGGCGACCCTCATTTTCGCAGCCACAGATTACGGGTGTTTCTTTGACGCTTCTTTCCATCTCCGCTCGGATCGCGCAGGAACTGAATGTGCGCGAGGCGCAAGTGACCGCCACCGTCGAACTGCTGGACGGCGGCGCGACCGTGCCCTTCGTGGCACGCTATCGCAAGGAAGCGACCGGCGGCCTGGACGACATCCAGCTCCGTGCCCTGGACGAGCGGCTGAAATATCTGCGTGAGATGGAGGAGCGCCGCGGCGCGATCCTGAAGAGCATCGAGGAACAGGGCAAGCTCACCGAGGCGCTGAAGGCGCAGATCGACGCCGCCGATTCCAAGGCGCGTCTCGAAGACCTCTACCTGCCCTACAAGCCGAAGCGGCGCACCAAGGCGCAGATCGCCCGCGAGGCCGGATTGGAGCCGCTGGCCGACCTGCTGCTCAACGATCCGACCAAGAAGCCGGAAGACGAGGCTGCGGCCTATGTCGATGCCGAGAAGGGCGTCGCCGATGTGAAGGCGGCGCTCGACGGCGCGATGCAGATCCTGATGGAGCGCTTCGCCGAGAATGCCGACCTGGTCGGAAACCTGCGCGATTTCGTCTGGAGCAACGCCAAGCTCACCTCCAAGCTGGTCGAGGGCAAGGCGGAGGCCGGCGCCAAGTTCTCCGACTACTTCGATGCCTCCGAGGCAATCGCGAAGATCCCCTCGCACCGCGCCCTCGCTTTGCTGCGCGGCCGCAACGAGGAATTCCTGACCTTGTCGCTGGTGCTGGACGAGGAGCCGACAGGGAAAGAGCTCGGGCCTTGCGAGCGCAGCATCGCGGCGCGGTTCGGCATCATCGACAAGAACCGGCCGGCCGATGCCTGGCTGCAGGAAGTGGTCCGCTGGACCTGGCGGGTGAAGCTGAAGCTGCAGATCGACGTCGAGCTGATGACCCGGCTGCGCCAGGCGGCGGAGACCGAGGCGGTGCGGGTCTTCGCCTCGAACCTCAAGGATATCCTGATGGCGGCGCCGGCCGGCGGCCGCGCCACGATCGGCCTCGACCCGGGGCTGCGCACCGGCGTGAAGGTTGCGGTGCTGGCCGCGACCGGCAAGGTGCTGGAGACCGCGACCATCTACCCGCACGAGCCGCAGCGGAAGTGGGACGAGTCGATCGCGATCCTGGCCGCCCTCGCCGCACGGCACCAGACCGAGCTGATCGCCATCGGCAACGGCACCGCCTCGCGCGAGACCGACAAGCTCGCGACCGAGCTGATCAAGCGGCATCCGGAGCTGAAGCTCACCAAGATCGTGGTCTCGGAAGCCGGTGCCTCGGTCTATTCGGCCTCGGAATATGCCTCGAAGGAGTTGCCGTCGCTGGACGTCACCCTGCGCGGCGCGGTCTCCATCGCGCGGCGCCTGCAGGACCCGCTGGCCGAGCTGGTGAAGATCGACCCGAAGTCGATCGGCGTCGGGCAATACCAGCACGACCTCAACCAGTCGCAGCTTTCCAAGTCGCTCGATGCCGTGGTCGAGGATTGCGTCAACGCGGTCGGCGTCGATGTGAACCTCGCCTCGGCCAAGCTGCTGGAGCGGGTCTCCGGCCTCAACGAGGGACTGGCGCAGAACATCGTCGCCCATCGCGACCAGCATGGCCCGTTCCAGTCGCGCCAGGACCTGCTGAAGGTGACGCGGCTGGGGCCAAAGGCCTTCGAGCAATGCGCCGGGTTCCTGCGCGTCCGCGACGGCGCCGATCCGCTCGATTCATCGGGCGTGCATCCGGAGGCCTATCCGCTGGTGCGCCGCATCCTGAAGCACCTGAAGTCCGAGATCCGCGCCGTGATCGGCGACGCCGGCGCACTCAGGAGCATCCAGCCGGAGCAATTCGCCGACGAGACCTTCGGCGTGCCGACCGTGACCGACATCCTGAAGGAGCTGGAGAAGCCCGGCCGCGACCCGCGACCGGAGTTCAAGACCGCGCATTTCAAGGACGGCGTCGAGGAGATGAAGGACCTGCAGCCTGGCATGCTGCTGGAGGGCGTCGTCACCAACGTCGCCAATTTCGGCGCCTTCGTGGATATCGGCGTCCATCAGGACGGGCTGGTCCATGTCTCCGCGCTCGCCGACCGCTTCGTCAAGGACCCGCGCGAGGTGGTGAAGCCCGGCGACATCGTGAAGGTCAAGGTGCTGGAGGTCGATCAGAAGCGCAAGCGCATCTCCCTGACCATGCGCCTCAGCGACGAAGCGGTGAAGCGCCCGGCGTCGCAGGGAGAACGCCCGATGACCCAGCGCGACCGCCAGCACATGACCGAGAAGCCAAAGGCCGCGCCGGCCAAGGCGCCGGACAACGCCTTCGCCGCGGCGTTCAGCAAGGCAGGGTTCACGGTCCGGAAGTAGCCGCCTCTACGCGATCGTCAGCGCGGTGCCGGCTATGGCGAGCGCCGCGCCGGCCCAGGCCAGGGGACGCGGCATCCGGCGGCTGCGCAGCCAGACCATCGGCAGAATGACGATCGGCGTCATCGACGACAGCGTCGAGACGATCCCGACGTCGCCGGTCTTGAGGGCGGCCATCAGCAGCGACATGCCCAGCGCCGGGCCGAAGAAGGCAGCGGCGACCGCCAGCACCATGTCCGCCTTGCGGGCCGGTGCCGCTTGGCGTCGCACGGCCGGCAGGATCAGCAGCGTCCAGATGCAGATCACCGCCAGTCCGGTGCGCACCGCCATCGCAGTGAAGGGCTCGACGCCGGAGGCCATCGCCGGCCGGGCCAGAAGGGTGCCGATCGCCTGGCCGAGCGCGGTCACCACACCCAGCGCGATGCCGGCGAGCGAGGGGCGCACTTCATCGGGCGCGGGAGTCTCGATCGGCTGTTCGTCGGAGAGCGGGATCATCGGCGCCGGCCGGCGCCGGCGCACGCCGATCGCCACCAACACGCCCAGAAGAATCAGCGCGACGCCCAGGCCCTGGCGCAAGTTGATCGTCTCGCCGAGGACAAGATAGCCCAAGGCCAGCGCAAAGGGCGCGGTCAGCGTGAACAGCAGGGCGGTGATGCGCGGGCCGGCAACATAGATCGCGGCGAAATAGGTGGTGCTGGCCAAGGCGATGCCGACGGCACCCGATGCGGCCAGCGCCCAGATCTGCCAGCTGCCCAATGTCGCCCATCCACCAACCGCCGTGGCCGCGAGCGCCGTGATCAGCAGCCCGGCGGTGAGCTGCCAGCGCGCCAGGCGCATCAGCGGCACGCGGCCGTTCAGCTCGTTGATGAACATTGAGCTGAGCGCGATACAGGTGGCGGAGCCGAGGGCCAGCGCTTCTGAGAGGAACATCCGAGGTTGCGGGCCTGGCTTACGATCCGCCGGCGCAGCTCTCCGGGCCGGACACCGCCACCCGATAGATGATGTCGAGATCGTTGGCCCAGGCCGACATCATGCAGTCGGTGTTCGGCTTGCGGAACTGGTAGAAAAGCGTGCCGTTGAGCAGGCGCGTCTTGCTGACCGGCAGGCCCCATTCCTCACGGGTCTGAAAGACCGGGGAACCCTGGTATTTGTGGCTCTGCATGGCGCCGTACTGGGTCGACGGCGTGCAGGCCGCCGCGGCCAGCGCCAGAATACCGATTGCCATCCATCGCCGCTGCTTCACGCGCCGCACTCCGATCCAGCATGAACCGGCATTCTACACCCTCAGGCGGGGGCTGACGCCATCCGCCTTGCCGTTAACCGATACACTCTTTGATGAGCGGGCGCGGAATCTCTCCCGGGCAGACGGGGCGGCCGGTTTCCCGCCCGCCCCGTTGCTGGTCACGCTGCCGTGGCCTGTTTGAGCCGCTTCGGCAACAGGACGTCGATCACGGCGAAGGCGACGATGGCCAATCCGGTGAGCGGAAAGACCACCGACACCGCGACCGCGATGCCGAGCACCATGCGCGGGATCCGGTAATCGCTGGGATAGCGCGGCGCACCGAGCGCGCCGGCCGGCCGCCGCTTCCACCACATCACCAGGCCCGAGACGCACATGAACACCACGAACAGGCAATAGACCGTGTTGAGGATGGTGTTCCAGAATCCGAGGTTGCCCTGGTGCAAGGCGATGCCCGCCGCCATCGCCTTGCCGCCGAGGCTGTAATCGGCGAAGCGGATGTCGGCCAGCACCTTGCCGCTGTACCGGTCGATGTGGACGGTGCGGTCGCCCATCGGGTCGTGGGTGTCGCCATCCATCGAGTCCGCCGAGATCGTGTAGACGCCGTCCGCTCCGCCCGGCGGGTTGATGCGGAACTGGCCGTCGAAGCCGATCGCCTTCGCATAGGCGGCGACGGTGTCGAGATCGACCATGCCCATCGGGATGCCCTGCCGGCCCGCCTGCGATCCGGATTTCGGCATCGGCGTCTGCTCCAGCGCCCAGGGCACTTCCTTCATCGCGCCGTGGTTCATCGCGGCATGGGTCGCGTCGGAGAGCGGGACGTTGTCGAACTTCTCTGCCGGCAGGGTGCTCCAGGCCTGGACGATCCTGCTGCCCCAGATTCCGGTCCAGGCCATGCCCGAGACGAGGAAGAACAGCAGCACGATCGAGAAGTAGAAGCCGAGCGTCATGTGCAGCCGGCGCCAGAGCGGGCGGCCGCGGACGGCGAGGTTCGGCACCAGGGCCTGCAGCCAATCGCGGCTGTTGCGCGGCCACCAGAGATAGAGACCGGTCAGCACCAGGACGATGCCCAGCCCAGCCGCGATCTCCTGCAGCCGGTCGCCGAAATCGCCGAGCAGCAGGGTGCCGTGTATATGGTCGGCCCAGTAGAACCAGGTGTCGTCCTTGACGATGGTGCCGAGCACCTTGCCGTCATGCGGATCGAGCGAGACGACATGGTCCTTGCCGTCGGCGGCGACCAGGAAGACGCTGGCGCGGCTGTCCTCGGCCGGATGCACGAAGAGCCGCGTGGTGCCGCCGGGAATCGCGGCCTGCGCGGCCGCGGCCTGGTCGACGATGCGGAGACGCTCGCCGCCGGCAGCCACGGGATACTTCTTGCCGAGGAAGGTCTCGACCGAATTGCCGTAGACCATGATCAGTCCGGTGACGGCGAAGACCAGCAGGAAGGGCACGACCACGAGCCCGGCATAGAAATGCCAGCGCCAGATCGCGCGATAAAGCATAGGCAGGGACGGCGCCATGGCGGGCGCGGTCCCGGTGCGTTCGGGATTCATCTCTCATCTCCAAAAAAGGGTGCGAAGCAAGACGGCGATCAGGCCGCTTGCGGTGGCCCTTGGGAGAAGAGGTCGGAGGGATAGAGCGAAAGCGGCGCAGGGTCGGCGCGGCCAGGCCCTTGTGGCTTGGCTTGCGCGGTCGCCGGCGGCACGATGGAGATCCCGCCATCGGCAAGCATCGCGGCCGGCGCATGGCCGCCCATCGCGCAGCTCGGGCCGCAGAGCTGGCATTTCTGCTGATGCTCGGCCGGGTGGCCGGGCGCTTCGTCGTTCTGCGCCCCGCCCGGCCCGCAGAGATGCGCATCGAGCATCGTCTGCAGCGGATCCGCCACCGCCGCGAAGGCCGGCAGCATGCTGCTCAGCAGCAGCGCATAGGCGGCGATCAGGCCGATCGCAAAGCGGTGATGGCGAACCCGTGCGATCATGCGCGGCAGGCCCCGGGGCCAGTCTCGTCTTCCGGCGGGTTGCGCGGATAGAAGGTGGCGCAGAGGGTGTAGGCCTCGGGCAGGTCGACCTCCGCCGGCGTCGCCCGCCGCAGGGCGAGGTGCTCCGGCAGCAGATGGGTATGCGGCCCGTCCGGCGACTGGCCGCCGGGTGCCGGGATCGGCGTCATGACCTCGATCCGGCCGAGCGGGGTTTCGACCACGCGGGTCGGGTTGCGCTCCAGCAGGGTCGTACCGCAGCGCTGCAGCAAGGCCTCGAACGGCAGGCCCAGGGCATCGCGCAGCGCCGCATCGAGCGCCGCATCGGCGCTGCGAACGGCAAAGCGCATATGCTCGCGGCCGAGGCCGAGATCGAACAAGGT
>JAYSFH010000091.1:7038-10078 GCA_041913405.1 Dongia sp.
CTCGCCGCGATGCGCGGGCTGGATCGCCGCGGCATCGGGGCCGCAATCGGCCGGCAGCGATCCCGGCGCCGAGACGTTGCGCGGGCGCGGGATGACGATGAAGATCGCCCGCACGCCGCCCGCGACGCCAGAATCGGCATCGGGAACGCGCCATTGCAGCGCGCGGAGATCGGCACGCGGGGTGAAACGCACCGCGCCGCGCGCGGTGACGGCACGCAGCTCGGTCTCGACCGAGATTTCCGCCGGCTCGCCGGCGCCGAACATGAACTCCGCGGAAGCACCGTGGCAGCCAACCACCCAGGTGCCGCTGCGCCGGACCAGCGTGTCGGCGATGAAGGCGGCGACTTCGTCCGGCAGCCAGGGCAATCGCGTGACGGCAATATCGAGCCGCGCGATGCGCGGCGGCAACTCGGCCCAGATCGCGCGCTTCCGCTCGTTGCCCGCCTTCGACCATTCGGCGATCTCGGCCGACGAACGCGCGCAGCCGAGGCAATAGCCGCTGACGTCATCGAGCGTGCAGATGCCGGTGCAGGGCGAACCGATCGGTTGGACCTCGGTGTTCATGGCGCGCACCCTAGCGCCTGATCCGCCGGCCCGCGAGTCGCATCTTGACCGGCAGGCACCGTCTCTCTACCAAGGGCGCCGATGGTTCCTCGCTCCAAGATGGGGCGAGGATAATAGGGAACACGGTGCGATGCCGTGGCTGCCCCCGCAACTGTAAGCGGTTCGTCGAACATCCATGCGGCCCAGCGTTCAAGACCTGGACCGCAGCCACTGAGCGCAGACTCGGGAAGGCGGATGTCGGCCAAGACCGCGAGCCAGGAGACCTGCCATCACCTTGTGCAACCCTTCTTCCCGGCGGGGCGTCCGGAGAAAGAAAGCCATGACCCACATGTCACCGCTGGAGCGTTCCGCCGACAGCCTGGCGGCGCTCTTCACCGCATCGACCAGCAACGACGGCGCGCTGCGCCTCGACGTCCTGCGCTGGGTGCTCGATTTGCCGCCGGAGATCGATCCAGCCCGCGCGGCGCAGGTGCTGATCGGACGGCAGTCGCGCGGGGAAGGCGCATCCTTCTCCGACTTCGCCCAGGCGATAATCGCGGAGATGGGCCGGTCGGACCGCGCCCGTCTCGCCGCCATCCCGCGCATCCGCCGTCGCCGGGCGGCGCGGACTGAACCGAATGAGTCGCTGCCGCGCCAAGTTCCGGCCTTCGCGCCGGATTGACGCTGAACAGGCGGAATCCCTATAATTCGCGGCGATGGTGCCCCGACGGATGAAGTCCAGGGGCTTAAAAGGGAACACGGTGCGGACGACCCAAAAGGGGCCAATGCCGTGGCTGCCCCCGCAACTGTCAGCGGAGAGCCGAACGCCAGGATGACCACTGGGTAACCCTTCGGGGCTTGTCTGGGAAGGTCGGCGCAAGGCGGAGACCCGCGAGTCAGGAAACCTGCCATCGGGAGTGAGACCTGCAACCGCGCGACGGGGATGTCGCGCCAGATAGGAGACTTTCGATGACCAGCACCACCCAAGCCCGCACCCAGACCGCCACGATCAGCAGCACCCGGTCGAGGACCCTGATCGCCGCCGGCATGGCCGCCTTCCTCGGCGTGTTCATGATCTGGGGCGTCGGCTTCTCGCATATCGCGGCGGCCCACAACGCGGCCCACGACACCCGCCATTCCAACGGCTTCCCCTGCCACTAAGGGGCTAGTCACATGCAGATGTTTCGGCGGCTGTTCATAGCAGCCGCGAGCGCCGGGCTATTGTCCGGGCTCTTCGTCACGCTGGTGCACAACGTGACGACGGTCCCCATCATCCTCCAGGCCGAGGTTTTCGAGAAAGCCGCCGACGAGCCGGCACCCGCTGCTGATCCCGATGCGGGGGCGAATGCCGCAGCGACCGAGGCGGGGCACGACCACGACGCGGCCGCCGCGGGTCATTCCCATGACGGAGAAGCCTGGGAGCCGCAGGACGGGTTCGAGCGCACCGCCTTCACCGCCCTGGCCGATCTGCTGACCGGCATCGGCTTTGCCCTGCTGTTGATCGCCGTCTACGCGGTCTCCGGACGGGCGGTCGATTGGCGCCAGGGCATCTATTGGGGCCTCGGCGGTTTCGCGGTCTTCATCCTGGCCCCCAGCATCGGCCTGCCCCCGGAACTGCCGGGCAGCGCGGTGGCGGACCTCACCACGAGGCAGATCTGGTGGGTCGCGACCGTGGCGCTCACGGCCGGCGGTCTGGGTCTGCTGTTCTATGTGCGGGAACCGAGGCCGCTCTGGGTCGTGGTCGCGCTGGCCATGATCGTGGTGCCGCATGCGGTCGGCGCGCCGCAGCCGGCGGAATACGCCTCTGCCGCGCCGGAAGCCCTGCAGCACCGCTTCGTCGCGGCCACGATGATCGCCCAGCTGCTGTTCTGGGCCGCGCTCGGGGTGCTCAGCGGATATTGCTACAAGCGGTTCGTCGCGCCGGCCGTTTGATCGATTGTGGGCCCCGGCACGTAGTGTCGGGGCTTACGCCTTCCCAAAACCGCAATGCCGCATCACGAAGTCGGCGATCGCGCCGACGTCGTTGAGGTCGATCATCGGCAGCTTCGTCTCGGGCTTCGGCCCGTCCACCAGCACTGCGACGATGTTCGGGTCTTCGACGGCCAGCAGCGGCTTGCCGTTGGCCTCGCGGTAGATCTCCAGTTTGTCGTGGCCTTCGCGCTTGAAGCCCTCGACCAGCAGGAGATCGACGTCGCTCATATGCCGCATCAGTTCCTGGGACGTCGGCTCCGGGCTGCCGCGATGCTCATGCATCAGCGCCCAGCGGTTGCCTGAGGCGACCAGCACCTCGGTGGCGCCGGCTTCGCGATGCACATAGGAGTCCTTGCCCGGCGTATCGACGTCGAAGGCGTGATGCGCGTGCTTCATGGTGGAGACCGTGATGCCGCGGCGAATGAGCTCGGGGATAAGCTTGGCGAGCAGGGTGGTCTTGCCGGCCCCGCTCCACCCCGCAAGTCCCAACACTTTCACTTCTTTGCGTCCGCGCGGTCGTCTTCGG
>JAYSFH010000091.1:10088-10647 GCA_041913405.1 Dongia sp.
ATGCCGACCCGGAAATAGTCGTAGCCGGTGACCAGGGTCAGCGCCGCGGCCAGCCACATCAAGCCTTCGCCGATCAGCTGGACCGGCCAGCCCGGCATCACGTCGCCGACGATCAGGAAGCCGACGGCGACCATCTGCATCGTCGTCTTCCACTTGGCGAGCATCGAAACCGGCAGGCGGACCTTCAGCTCGGCCAGGTATTCGCGCAGCCCCGAGACCAGGATCTCGCGGCAGAGGATGATCAGCGCCGGCAGGACCACCCAGCCGGAGATCTGGCCATGGGCGGTCATCGACATCAGGATCGCCGCCACCACCAGCTTGTCGGCGATCGGGTCGAGGAAGCGGCCCAAGGCCGAGACCTGGTCCATCCGCCGGGCGATATAGCCGTCGAAGAAATCGGTGATGCAGGCGACCGCGTAGAGCGCGAAGGCGATCCAGCGCAGCAACGGCTGATCGAAGAACAGCAGGGCCGCAACCAGCGGGATCGCGGCGATCCGCGACAGGGTGAGTATATTGGCGATATTGGTCATGACGCTTGGCGCACGTCTTCTTCGCTGTT
>JAYSFH010000092.1:0-10601 GCA_041913405.1 Dongia sp.
TGGCCGAGGGCGAGATTGTCACCGTGCTGGGCGCCAACGGCGCCGGCAAGACGACGACGCTCAAGGCCGCGGTCGGGCTGGTGGCGGCGACGCGCGGCGAGATCCGCTTTGCCGGAAAGCCCATCACCGGCCGTGACACCGAGGACATCGTCATCGCCGGCATGACCCTGGTGCCGGAAGGCCGTCGCGTCTTCCCTTCACTCACCGTCGCCGAGAATCTCCGGCTGGGTGCGGCAACCCGCAAGAACGCCGCGGAGATCGAGCAGAGCCGCAACGAGGTGCTGGCCCTCTTCCCGATCCTCGCCGAACGCGCCAACCAGGCGGCCGGCACCCTGTCCGGCGGCCAGCAGCAGCAGCTCGCCATCGCCCGCGCCCTGATGTCGGCGCCGAAGCTGCTGCTGCTGGACGAACCGTCGCTGGGACTGGCGCCCCAGGTGGTGGATGACATCTTCGACCTGATCCTGCGCCTGAAGGCCCGCGGCCTCACCATCCTGCTGGTCGAGCAGGATGCGGTCGCCGCCCTCGACATCGCCGACCGCGCCTATGTCATGGCCAACGGCCGGGTCGTCATGAGCGGCGATGCCGCGACACTGCGCGCCTCCGACGAGGTGGCGCATGCCTATCTCGGCGCGGCTGCGGAACCGGTGTAATGGGTTACTTCCTCGAGCAAGCTGGCAATGCCTTGAGCCTCGGCGGCATATACGCGCTGTTGGCGATCGGCCTGGCGGTGGTCTATTCGATCCTGGGGCTCATCAATTTCGCCCATGGCGCCTTGATGACCCTGACCGGCTATATCCTGGTCTTCACCGCCTCGGCCGGCCTGCCCTTCGCGATCGGCGCGCCGATCGCCGTCCTGCTGATCATGGCGAGCGCCGTACTGCTCGAACGGATCGCCTTCCGCCCGGTGCGCGGCGCCAGCGGCGCCACCATGCTGCTGACCAGCTTCGCCGTCGCGGTTCTGCTGCAGCTTGCCTTCCAGCTCTTCATCTCGACCCGGCCACAGGTCGTGCCGCTGCCGGCGATGCTGACCACCACGCTCGATCTCGGCGGCTTTGCGATCGGCGTGAACCGCATCATCTCGGTGATCGTCGCCGTCGTGGTGCTGGTGGCGCTCAACCAGTTCCTGAAACGCACCATCCTCGGCCTCGCCATGCGCGCCGCCGCGGAGGATTTCGACGTGACGCGGCTGATGGGCATCCGCGCCAACTGGGTCATCGCCACCGCCTTCGCGATCTCCGGACTGCTCGCCGCGGTCGCCTCGGTGCTCTGGATTGCCCAGCGCTCCTCGGTCG
Organism: Dongia sp.; assembly: GCA_041913405.1. Taxonomy (GTDB): domain Bacteria; phylum Pseudomonadota; class Alphaproteobacteria; order Dongiales; family Dongiaceae; genus Dongia. The sequence goes on from JAYSFH010000092.1 coordinate 1,293, forward strand.
ATCCGATGATGGGGTTGATCCCGGTGCTGAAGGCCTTCATCGCCACCACGCTCGGCGGCCTCGGCAGCCTGCAGGGCGCGGTGCTCGGCGGCCTGCTGCTGGGCGTGATCGAGATCACCCTCGCCGCCTATCTGCCGCAGGCGGCGCTCCCCTATCAGGGCGCGATCACGCTCGGCATCGTCATTCTGGTTCTGGTGGTCCGACCGCAGGGACTTATCGGTCCGCGCAAGGAAGCCGTGAAGTAAAAGGAGACAGACCCATGCCCATGACCAAGGTGAACGGCGTCGATATCAACTACGAGCTCGAAGGCGACGGCAAGGAGACCATCGTTCTCATCAACGGCCTTGCCGACGATCTCACCACCTGGTTCGGCCAGATGCCGGATTTCCTCGCCGCCGGATACCGTGTCTTGCGCTTCGACAACCGCGGTATCGGCAAGTCCGGGCGGCCGAAAGGTCCCTACACCACCGCGCAGATGGCGCAGGATGCCAAGGCGCTGGTCGACTCCCTCGGTCTCAAGGACTTCCACCTGGTCGGCGTCTCCATGGGCGGCATGATCTCGCAGGAATACGCGCTCGCCTATCAGAGCGATCTCCGCTCGCTGACCCTCTGCTGCACCTATGCCGCACCCGGCCCCTTCTGCTCGCGCATGTTCAAGCTCTGGCAGGACATGGCACCGGTCATGGGCGTGCCGACGGTGATGCGCGACGTGACGCTCTGGGCCTTCACCCAGGACTTCTTCCTGAACCAGGAACCGACCCTGAAGGAGTTCGAGGCGGCGATGGCGGCGATGGACCAGCCCACCGAGGTCTATCTCGCCCAGCTGCATGCCATCCAGGTCCATGACACGCGCTCGCGGCTGAAGAACATCAAGGTGCCGACGATGGTGCTGGCCGGCGCCGACGACATCCTCATCCCGATGAACCTCTCCGAGGAGCTGCATTCCCTGATCCCCGGCGCGTCCTTCGCCACCGCCAAGGGCGGCCATGCTTTCCTCTGGGAATTCCCGCAGCCCTACAACGAGGCGGTGCTGAACTTCGTGAAGAAACACAGCCGCTAGGCCGCGCGGAACGCTAAACTCCCTTCCGGGGTTGGAGTCCCGAGGGAAGCATCGTGAAGGTCATCAGCTGGAATCTGTGGCATCGTGGCGGCGCGGTTCGGGATCATCTCGCCGCCCTGGTCGAGGCGGAGCGGCCGGACCTGCTGCTGATGCAGGAGGCGAAATCCTCGCTTGCGCACCTGACCGACCTGGTCGGCGGCCATTTCCACTTTTTGCCTTTGCCGAAGCGGGTCTATGGCCTCGGCGCCTGGACGCCGCACGAGATCCCGGAACCGAGCTTCGTCGAGCTGCCGAGCTCCAACCTGCCGGGCCGGGTGCCGCCGCGCCTGGCGCAGCTGCTGCGGGTGAAGGCGATCGACTTCGCCAATGTGCATCTCTCGCACGGCCAGCTGCTGAACCGCCGCCAGCTGCGCACCGCCGCCGACCGGCTGAACGGCCCGGCGGCGATCATCGGCGACTACAACGCCGTCGGCCAGATCCGGCTGCAGGGCTTCCACGACGCCGGCCCCCGCGAGCGGACGCATAAATACCGCACCCGCCTCGACCGCTGCTTCGTGCGCCAGCTCCATTGCAGTCATCCGACCGTGCTCGACCGCGGCCCCTCCGACCACCACCCGATCCGGATGGAGCTGGCCCCCGCGCCTTAATCCCTCAGACGTCATTGCCGGGCTTGACCCGGCAATCTTGCGCCCCCTGGCACGAGATGCCCGGGTCAAGCCCGGGCATGACGTTTCAAGGTGTCTAGAGATAGGGCAGCAGCAGCCTGACGGCGCGGTTCCTGAGCCGCATCCAGAACGGTCGCGCGTAGATCCACTTCAAGGTGACCTCGGTGCCCTGGCGCGAGGCGATCTTCTCCGACAGCATCGCCGTGAAATCCGGGTCGTAGATCTCCATGTTGAGCTCGAAGTTGAGCCTGAGACTCCGCTGATCCCAGTTGGCGCTGCCGACCAGCGACCAGCCGCCGTCGATGGTCATCAGCTTGGCGTGCTCGAAGGGCTGCGGCGCCCGCCAGATCCGCGCGCCGGCGTTCAGCAAGGGCGCGATATGTGCCATCACCGCCCAGTCCATGATCTTGTGGTCGCTGTTCTCGGGGATGACGATGTCCACATCGACGCCGCGCATCGCGGCCAGCTCCAGGGCCGCAACCAGGCGCTCGTCGGGCAGGAAGTAAGGCGTGATCACCTTGATCGCGCGCTGCGCCGAGCTGATCGCCTGCAGGAACATGAACTCGATCTTCTCGAGATCCTGGTCCGGGCCGGAGGTTACCACACGCGCCAAAGCCGGACCGCTTTCGATATGCGCCGGGAACCAGGTGAGCCCCCGCAGCTCCTCGCCGGTCGCGAATTCCCAGTCGGTGACAAAGGCCTCGGTGATCTGCTCGACCACCGGGCCCTTGACCTCGAAATGCATATCGCGCACCGCGCTCCGGGGCTCGCAGGAGCTCAGGTTGTGCTTGCTGATGTTGAGCCCGCCGATGAAGCCGAGCTTCCCGTCCACCACCAGGATCTTCTTGTGGTTCCTGAGATTGAGAAAGGCCATGCGCCAGGGCAGCCAGGAATGCAGGAAGCGGGCGACATTCACCCCGCCACGCGCCAGCCGATAGACCGCCGGCGAGAAGAAATAGCCGCTGCCGAGCCCGTCGATGATGACGCGCACCTCGACCCCGCGGCGCTTCGCGGCAATCAAGGCTTCGATGAACGGGTTGCCGGCCTCATCCGCCAGGAAGATGTAGCTCGTGAGGCCGACGCTGACCTTGGCCTCGGCGATCGCCTGCAGCATCGCCGGATAGGCTTCGTCGCCGTTGCGCAGCAGCCGCACGGCATTGCCGGCCAGGGTCGGGCGCCGGGTGAGCACGCCGACGGCGCGCTCCAGCGCCGCATATTTCTCGCTGCGCAGGATGCCCATCGGCGGCGGTGGCGGACGCCGCGCCGCATAGCGCCGGCTGATCCGATAGGCGCGGCGGCGGACCCGGTTTATGCCGAACAGCCAATAGAGTCCCGGCCCGATGATCGGCGAGAGCCAGGCCAGCCCCATCCAGCCGATCGCCGCGGCCACGTCGCGCTTGTGGAGTAGGACATGGACGGTCACCGCGACGGCCAGGCCGACATGCAGGGCCGTTCCGATCACGGCGCCATAGGCATTCCAGAAATGCTGAAACGCCCAGAGACTGAAGGATGCCATCCGCGCCCGCCCTGCCGCCCGAGACCGAAACAACACACCGGCGCTGCGGAAGTTACTTTGAACCGCCGGGATCGCACAATTGCAAAGCTTGTTAAGGGCTTGGCAATAGTGACAAGGGTCAACTGGCCCGGCATTCTGGGCTGAGAGCGACAGCATGATTGTGCGGGAAATGGATTCGAACCGAGGCGGCGGTGGGTCTGAAAGCGCGCTGGCCGTCAGCGGCCTGCGCAAGGTCTTCCAGCGGCCGGCGGTCGATGGGCTCGACCTTACGATCCGGCGCGGCGAGTTCTACGCCCTGCTCGGGCCTAACGGCGCCGGCAAGACCACGACGCTCCGCATGGTTGCCGGGCTGATGAAGCCGGATGCCGGCAGCGTTTCCATCTTCGGCATCGATGCCCTGGCCCAGCCGAACGCAGCCAAGCAGATCACCGCCTGGGTCAGCGACGAGCCGATGATCTACGACAAGCTGACGCCGCTCGAATATCTCGCCTTCGTCGCCGGCCTCTGGGGCGTCGATCCGAAACTAGCCGAGACCAATGCGCGCGATCTGCTGCGCTGGCTCGAGCTCGCTCCGAATGCCGACGAACGCTGCGAGGGCTTCTCCAAGGGCATGCGGCAGAAAGTGGCGCTGGCGGGCGCGCTGGTCCACGACCCGAAGCTGATCATCCTCGACGAGCCGCTGACTGGGCTCGATGCCCGCGCCGCGCGGCTGGTGAAGGATGTGCTGCTGGAGAAGGTGCGCCAGGGCCGCACCGTTATCATGACCACGCATATCCTGGAAGTCGCCGAGCGCATGGCCGAGCGGATCGGCGTCATCTCTCGCGGCAAGCTGATCGCCGAAGGCACGCTGGACGAGCTCCGGCACCAGGTTGGTTCCAAAGGGGCCGGATCCAAGGTCGGCGACACCAGCCTCGAAGACGTGTTCCTCACCCTGGTCGCCGACGAAGAGCCTGCACGATGAATGGCGCTGCGACGCATGCGCGCTCGCTGCTCTGGCTGGCGCGGCAGGAAAGCCGGCTCTCCTGGCGCGACCTCATCTGGCTGATGACCGCCGGCTATCGCTGGCGCGGCCGTTCGGTGGTGATCTGGCTGTCGGTCGTCGCGGTCGTCATGCATTTCATCGCCTGGGGCATGGTGGCGCGCTATGCCGAGATCGGCCTCGGCGCCGGCATCGAATCCCTGACCGCGATCACCGGCAGCATCGGTCTCGCCTTCTTCCTGATGCTGTCCCAGGCGCTGGAGCAGGTGACGCGGCTGTTCTATGGCCGCGGCGATCTCGACCTGCTGAAATCCTCGCCGGTCTCGCTGCGCCGGGTGCTCGGCCTGCGCGTGCTTTCGGTCGCGACCTCGACCTGCGCCATGACGGTCTTCGTCGCCGGCCCCTTCATCAATGTGCTGACCTTCGAAGGCGGGCCGCGCTGGCTCTGCGGCTACGGCGTCGCCATCGCCGGGGGTCTCGGCGCCTCGGGGATCGCGCTGGTCCTGACCTCGGCCCTGTTCGACCTCATGGGTGCAAGGCGCACCCGGCTCGCCGCGCAGATCGTCGCGGCGGTGATCGGCTCGGCTTTCATCATCGCGATCCAGGTGGTGGCGATCGTCTCGATCGGCACCATGTCGCAATCGGCCTTCTTCCATTCGGAATCGGTGATCGCCCATGTCCCCGGGCTCGACAACCCGTTCTGGCTGCCGGCCCGCGCCATCCTCGGCGACCCGGTGCCGCTGATCGGCGTGCTCATCATTGGCGGCGCCATGTTCGCGATCCCGGTGCTGCTGCTCGCGGGAAGACTCGGCGACTACGCCATGGCCGCCGCCAGCGCCGACCTCGCGCTCGGCCACAGCACCCGTGTCGGCTTCACCACCCTCTTCCTCGGCCGCTTCCGCCAGACCTCGAGCGCCGCACTGCTGCGGCGCAAGGAATGGGTGCTGCTGCTGCGCGACCCCTGGCTCGCCTCGCAGAGCCTGATGCAGCTGCTCTATCTCATCCCGCCGGCGATCTTCCTCTGGCGCTCTTACGGCGAAACGCAAGGGGCACTGATCGTGCTGGCGCCGGTCCTCACCATGGCGGCAGGCCAGCTCGGCGGCGGTCTCGCCTGGCTGGCGGTCTCCGGCGAGGACGCGCCGGACCTCATCGCCTCGGCGCCGATCACCGAACGCCGCATGATTCTCGCCAAGGTGCAATCGGTGCTGCTGGCGATCATGCTGGTCTTCGCGCCCTTCCTGATCGCCATGGCCGGGCGCTCGCTGGAGATCGCCGGCATCGTCGCGGTCGGCATCGCGGTCGCGGCGACCTCCTCGACGCTGATCCAGGTCTGGTTCCGCAGCCAGGCCAAGCGCCGCTACTTCCGCCGCCGCCAGACCTCGTCCCGGATCGCGACCTTCGCCGAAGCCTTCTCCTCGGTCGCCTGGGCCGGCAGCGCCGCCATCGCCGCCGGCGGCTCCTGGGTCGCGATCGGCCCCACGGTGATCGCATTGATGGTGCTGGCCGGGGCGTGGATCATCAGACCTAAGTGACGATTGATTTGGACCCAAATCAATCGTCATGGTACGCGAAGGCGTACCATCCACGAGTTTCTATCGAGTGACGGATGCAAACTCGTGGATCCTCCGCCTTCGCGGAGGATGACGGGGAATTGGGAAATGCGCGCCGCCCTCATCGAAGCCTTCAAACAGCCCCTCGTCGTCCGCAACGTGGACGAGCCCGCCTGCCCGGCCGACGGCGCCATCGTCGGCGTCAAGGCCTGCGGCGTTTGCCGCTCCGACTGGCCTGCCTGGACCGGCGCGGATCCGGATGTCTCGGCGCCGCATGTGCCGGGCCATGAGTTCGCCGACCTGGTCGAGGAAGTCGGCCGCGACTGCCGGCGCTTCAAGCGCGGCGACCGCGTCACCGCGCCTTTCATCCTCGCCTGCGGGCAATGCCCGGATTGCGTCGGCGGCGATCCCACCGTCTGCAACCACCAGCACGTGGTCGGCTTCTCCTCCTGGGGTGCCTTCGCCGAGCGCATCGCGGTGCCGCGCGCCGATTTCAACCTCGTCGATCTGCCGGCGACGATCGGCTTCACATCGGCCGCCGGCATGGGCTGCCGCGTCACCACATCGTTCCGCGCTGTGGTCGACCGGGCGAAGCTGCAGCCGGGCGAGTGGCTGGCGATTCACGGCGCCGGCGGGGTCGGCCTCTCTGCGCTGCTGATCGGCAAGGCGATCGGCGCTTCGGTCCTGGCGATCGACGTCAACGAGGAGGCGCTGACTCTCGCCCGCGCGCTCGGCGCCACCAAGACGCTGAACGTCTCCGGCATCGCCGATGTCGGCGCGGCGGTGCGCGAAGCGACCAATGGCGGCGCGCATGTCTCGCTGGATGCGCTCGGCATCACGGCGACCTTCCACAATTCGATCCGCGGCCTGCGCAAGCTCGGCCGCCATGTGCAGATCGGCATGCCCTTGGGATCTCACGCCGAGCCGAGCATTCCGCTGCTGGAGCTGGTCTATTCCCGCCAGATCAGCGTGATGGGCACGCGCGGCATTCCCGCCAGCCGCTTTCCCGCGCTGTTCGCGATGATCGCCGCCGGCCATTTCGACCCGGCGCGGCTGGTGACGCAGAGGATTTCATTGGAGGAGGCCGGCACGGCCCTGGCGGCGATGAACGGCTACACCGGCGCCGGCATCACGGTGATCGACCGCTTCTAGCTTTCGCCCACTCTTAGCTTTCGCCGGTGCTGCCGCGCGGCGGCTTGCCCTCGTAGTGCTTCTTCTTCTCTTTGTACATCGAGGCATCGGCCTGGCTGAGCGCGTCGTCGGCCGATTGCTCGCTGGAGAACTGGTGGATGCCGACCGCGCAAGAGAGCGTGATCTCGTTGCCTTCCCAGACCATCGGCGAGACCTTGATCACGTCGAGCAGGTGCTGCGCCTTCTCTTCTGCTTGCGGGCGGTCGGCCTGGGCCAGGATCACGCCGAACTCGTCGCCGCCGAGGCGGCCGACCACGTCGGAATCGCGGACGTTGTTGACCAGAAGCCCGGCGAAATGCTGCAGCACCGCGTCGCCGGCGGCATGGCCGAAGCGATCGTTGATGACCTTCATGCCATTGAGGTCGAAATAGAGCACCGAGCCCGGCGAGCCGTAGCGCTCGGAATAGGAAATCAGCCGGGTCAACTCGCGCACGAAGGCGCGGCGGTTGGCGATCGGCAGCATCGCGTCCTCATCGGCGAGGCGCTCGAGATGATTGATGCGCTTGCGGGTCCGCTGCAACTCGTCGCGCAGGTTGGCGACTTCATCCAGCAGCGTCTGGAGCGCGGCGCGAACCGCGGGCGAAAGCTCGGTTTCGGTCAGGCCCAGGAAAGTGGCGGTGTCGACCGGCTCGGCGTGGGAAACGTCCTCGGTCTTGGCGACGGATTCGGTGGCGCTCTTCTTGGCGACCTTGGCGACCGGACGAGGTCCGACCACCGCGCCTGCGCCGGGTATCGCCTTTTCACGAACTCTCATCCTGCCGCCTCGCCCCAACCCTTGGCATCGGAGCTGCCCGTTCTGGCCCGAGGCGGTCTTCCGACCCCGGCTGCCTGTCCCATCCCCGCCCCGGTCCACCCATCGAACGTGAGGAGTGCCCGGCGGAGTTTCAGCACAGAAATCCTATTCGACCGTAGTTAACAGCGGCTTAACCCCGGCAAATATTGCAGCCCCCGCCGCCATCCCGTCCCGAAGGCCGTCGCCCGGGATGATGCGCGATTCTGGGGCGCCGCGCCATGGGCCAGCGCGGCCGCAATAATCCAGCACCGTCAAATGCTTGGCTTGTGTTCCTGGGTTCGCTACCTATAATCCCGCCTTCGCCGTCGGGAGTGGATCGAGGACATGGCCATCGCCAAAGCGTCAAAGCAGCCGGAGGCGAAGAAAGCCCCGGGCGGGTCCGCCATGGGACGCAAGGCTGTGGCGAAGCGCCGCGCTTCCGGACGTCCACTCGTCGGCATCATCATGGGCAGCCAGTCGGACTGGCAGACCATGCACCATGCCGCCACCCTCCTCGAGCAGCTCGGCGTCGCCCATGAGACCCGGATCGTCTCCGCCCACCGCACCCCGCGCCGGATGATCGACTACGCCGAAACCGCCAAGTCCCGCGGCATCAAGGTGATCATCGCCGGCGCTGGCGGCGCCGCGCACCTGCCCGGCATGACCGCCTCGCTGACCGACCTGCCGGTGCTGGGCGTGCCGGTCGAATCCGCCGCCTTGAAGGGCCAGGACAGCCTGCTCTCCATCGTGCAGATGCCGGCCGGCGTCCCGGTCGGCACGCTCGCGATCGGCCGGGCCGGCGCGGTCAGGCTCACCGCCTACCGCAAGCGCCAGACCGCCGAGGTCGCGCATCACCCGGCGCACGCACCGGTGACGGGGGCCCATTGAACACGATGAATCCCGCTGCCCCGAAAACCGCCGATGAGAACCAGGTCATCGCGCCCGGTGGCGTCATCGGCATCCTGGGCGGCGGCCAGCTCGGCCGCATGACGGCGATGGCGGCCGCGCGGCTAGGCTATCGCGTCCACACTTTCTGCCCGGACCGCAATTCACCCGCCTCGCATGTCTCCTGGCACAACACGGTCGCGGCTTACGACAACAAGTCGGCGCTGAAGGCTTTTGCGGAAAGTGTCGACGTCGTCACCTTCGAGTTCGAGAACATCCCCTCGGCGACCACCGAGTATCTCGCGGCGCTGAAACCCACGCGCCCGAAGCCGAACGTGCTCTACCTCACGCAGGAGCGGCTGCGCGAGAAGCGGTTCCTCGCCTCGATCAACGTGCCCACCACCAAGTTCCTCGACGTCGCACGAATGGAGGCGCTGGAATCCGCGGTGAAGGCGCTGGGTCGCCCGGCGATCCTGAAATCCGCCGAGTTCGGCTATGACGGCAAGGGCCAGGTCCGCATCGACGGCGACATGGACCTGTTCGAGGCCTGGGTGAAGATGGGCGGTGAGATCGGCATTCTCGAGGCCTATGTCGATTTCGTCCGCGAGATCTCGGTCATCGTCGCCCGCGCGCCGGATGGCTCGACGGCGATCTACCAGCCGGTCGAGAACCAGCACAAGAACCACATCCT
>JAYSFH010000093.1:0-2715 GCA_041913405.1 Dongia sp.
GATCAGCTCGCACAAACCGTGGAAGATCGCCGACCGAAAGTCGAAGCCGGATGCCAGGCCGTCGGTCGAGACCTGGAACGCGCCGTGGAAGCCCGGCGGGTCCGGCCGATAATCGGCTCCGACCAGCGACCAGGGCACGTTCACCACGCAATCGGCGGTCAGGTCATAGCCCTGGACCCAGGCCAGCGCCTGGTTGCGGTTGAGCCGGTCGAGCCGGCAGCGGGTCGAGATGTCGAGCGCCATCACCGGCGCCTTCGCTTGCGTCATCTCGGCGAGGCTCGCCCATTTGAGCGAGTCCGGCAGCCGTTCCGCGGCCGCGAGCTCGAGCGCCTCCATGACGGCGGAGATAAAGGCTTCGTCCTTCAGCACGCCCTTGCCTTGGGCGACCGAGAGCGAACGCGAGTTCGGCCGCACCGCGAGCGCCACCGGAATGCCGATGCGGTCGAGGCCGGTGACCTCGGCGACGCGGGTGAGTCCGGCGGCCGCGAAATGCGGACGGACTCTCTGGATGAGCTCCTTGAGATCGGCAACGCGGTCGCCACCGGTGGGACGATGGGCGTCCCACCGGTGGGCGTCGCAGGCGCTCTCGATCAACCGACCGAGGGGCGCTCTGGTCTCCCCTTCCGACGGTGTTCGTTCAGTCGTCAATACTTCCCTCTATCCACGAAATCCTGAATGAGTGGCGCCAGCGGATCCTTGTTCAGGAACAGCTGCTCCACCGGATGCGAGCGCTTGATCATGACCAGCTTGCCGAGCTGGCTGGTCGAGAACGACAGGAATACGTTGCGGGAGACCGCGGTGTCCTTCTTCGCGTGGTCGATGGCGCTTTGCGCCAGCGCGTCTCTGCTCTTCTCATCGGTCGACGCGGTGCCGATCGCGTCGCCCTGGAACATGCTGATGATGCTCAGCCAGGCGCTCTTCGGCACCGGAACCGCGGTCCCCTGGGCCTTGCTGATGAACCAGAGGTCATTGTCGTCGTCGAGATTCCCCACCAGGAAGTAGTCAGACATCCTCGTATCCCCTTTTGACAGAACAGAAAGGCACGCCCCGAATCATCGAGGAGCACGGTAGCGAAAGGGGCGTGACTGGGGCGTGACCGGTTGTAGAGGCAGAATTGTGCTGAGATTTGAGCCAGTTGAGCGCTGTCGGAAGATCCCATTCACCGCGTCATGCCAATCCCCGGACTTGATCCGGGGATTGGCCTTGGCATCCACGAGTTTCGATGGGCAAGTGCGACTACAAACGAACGAACTTCAGTCCAGTCCCGCGCGCTTCAATCCGTCGATCAGATGCTCGGTGTCCTCGGCGTTGCGGTTCGGCACGATCGACCGGACCCGCTCGGCCTGGAAGTCGGGATAGACGCTCTTGACCACCTTGCTGTAGTGGCGGGCGAGCTCGAGCTCGCCGAGCTGCGCGGTGCAGGCCGCGAGCAGGCGCGCGGTGGCCGGGCTGTCCTCCACAGGCCGCAAGGCCTGCAGCGCCGCCCGGTAGTCGCCGAGCTGGTAGTAGATGCTGCCCAGGGTCCAGGCGTATTCGTCGGGCGGTATCGGGTTGAGCTCGATCGCCCTATTGAACAGGTTGAGGCCCTGCTTGGGATCGCCGGAATGAGCAAGCGAGTCCGCATAACCTTCCAGGATGTCGGCGTCATGGGGATTGAGCGCGACGGCCTGGGAGAAATCCTGAAGCGATTCGTCATGCCGCCTCAGATAGAGATTGGCGTAGCCGCGCTCGCGCAGCGCCCGGCCGTCATGCGGATCGATCGACGCCGCCTTCGAGGCGAGATTGACAGACTCCTTCAGGAGATCGTTCTCGACCATCCCGCGAACAACCCATTCATAGGTCATGGTGCGGGCGAGCCCGACCACCGCGGCGGGATAGTTCGGCACCTGGGTCAGCGCTTCCTTGAACATGCGGCGCGCGCGGCGGATCGATTGCAGGTCGCTGCCGTGCAGCAGGCGGCGGCCTTCCAGCAGGTTGCGATAGGCGGTGTATTCGCCGGCCGGGATCGGCGTCTTGACCTCGGCCTCGTCGATCGCGTTGACCATCGAGCGCAGGATCAGGCCGGTCACCCGCTCGAAGGTGCCGCCCAGCGTCGCGAAGGTGAAGTCGGTCTCGGTCGCCCAGAGCACCTCGGAATTGCTGACATCGGTCAGGCGGACGCCGAAGCGGTGGCCGTGGGTCGCCGGCATCAGCGAGGTGGCGACGGCGTAATCGACATCGAGCACCGCCAGCGCGTCGGAGAGGCCGCGCGTCCCGAAAGCGACCGAGGCACCGGAATGCGCGGCGATCACCGCGAAGCGCCGGAACCGGCTGAGGCCGATCGTCAGGTCCTCGACGAAGCCCAGCGACATGGTCCGCGTCATCTCGTCGGAGACGACGCTGATCGGCGGCAGGATCAGCACCACCGGGATCTGCCGGTCGGATTTCTTGGCCGCGAAGGGCACTTCGCGTTCGCGGAGCGCCGGCTGGACCACGACTTCCTCCAGCGCGTCGGCATCGCGGTGCCTGAGTGCCGCCGCGAGTTCCATGGTCTGGGCGCTGGGGAGGACGCCGAGCTCGGTCGCCATGGTGCGCTTGCAGCGCCCGAAGATCCGGAGCGCGAAGCCGCGGTCGCCTTTCGCCGCGCAGATCCGCATCATCGCGCGATAGGCGGCTTCTTCCGTGCGATCGATATCCAGCACCTTGAGGGCGAGCCGCCAGGCTGCGTCGGCGCTT
>JAYSFH010000093.1:2725-6826 GCA_041913405.1 Dongia sp.
CGGGGTCGATCGCCGCATCCAGCGCCTCGCGCGCCGCATCGACGAAGCGGTCGCGCATCTCCTCGCGGTTGGCCTCCATCCATTCATCGACCGCGGCCTCGTCGAAGCCGAAGCCGTCGAGCAGCCGCCCGGTCCAGAGCGCCAGCAGGGCCTCGCAGCGCTGTGCGGCGGGCAGCCGGTCGATGCCGCCGCGTTGCAGCGCCATGAAGGCGCCATAGTCGATCGAGACCGCCGCTTCGTTGATGCTGACCATGTCGCCGCGGATTTCGAGCAGGCTGAGGTCGAACTTCTGGCCGAACTTGAGGATGCGGGCGATCAGCTGGCGGAGGTTGGCGTTGGCCTTCTCCCGGTCGAAATCGCCCCACAGGATCGAGCGGATCTGGCTCCGGCTCGCGGCCTTGTTCTCCGAGGCCGCCAGGATCGCCAGCAGGACGAAGGCCTTGTCCGGCAGCGACTGCACCTCGCCGCCCACCACGAAACGCGGCGGCCCGAACAGCCGCACCTCGACCTTGGTCGGTTCGGCCCGCGAATCCGCGGTTTTCGGCGGCGATTCAGTCCCCATCACTCTCGAATGATCGGGGGGCGGTGCCTTGTCAATACCGAGGGGATCCCGTGCCGCATCGGTATACAGCGCAGTGTGTTGCGGCCCGGCTAATCCTGCGGCTTGCCGCGAGGCCGGGTCTGGAAGCACCGCTGCCTTCATACAGCTTCGCACCTTAGACTTGTTTCCTAGTTGCCGATAATGCGTTGATTCCAGTCAATAACCGGTTAACCGCCGCCCGTTCACGCTCAAGTCACGCGGGTCTTGCTCTGCTGGTCACGCGGGCGAAAACGACGCGGGGTCGTTGCCCGCACCGGGCGAGTTTGAGGAGGGGCGGACGACATGCAGATGTTCAGGACGGTGACGGGCGACACGGCCGAGAAGAAGACGGAATCACGGCTGAGCCCGATTGGGATTTCGGTGCGCCACATGGCGGAGACGCAGGGCTTCCGGCGTGCCCTGCAGGCGCTGAGCGCCGCCTATGCCAAGGCCGGCAATGCGCTGAGCGACCGGTTGCAGCATGCCAATTCCGATCTCGACGAGGTCGCGAATCTCGGCGCCAGCTATGGCTGGATCGTCGACCGCCGCCGTCTGGTGCAGACCTATCTCGAGGCCGAGCCGGCGGTGATGGCCTATGCCTGCGCCGATTTCGGCGAGCCGGACCAGATCCGCTCGCTGGCCGAGGCGGCGGCGGATCTCGCCGGCGAGAGCCAGTCGCTGTTCTCGGCCCTCGGCCTCTTGAGCTACATCGACCATGAGCTCGGCTGGGCTGCCATCGGCGGCGCCCCGGCCGGCAACGCCTGAGGTTAACGCCGAAGGATATTGCACGACGGTTCGATCGAAGAACCGCACATCTCGAGACGACTTGCCCGGCACCGCCCCCACCCGCGGTCGCCGGGCACTGTTTTTGCTAACGGTTTGCTAAGGGAGTGAAAGGCCATGCAGCGCGATCCTGGAATTTCGCAGCCCCGGCCCGAGCCCATTCAAGAAGGTGAGGTGCGCTGGATCGAGCGCCTGCAACAGCGCGCCCAACCTGCGCCGGCCCCGTCGATGGCCCGCGACGGCGCAGAGGACAAGTCCTGGATACGGCGCCTGCAGCGCCGCGCCGGCAATCACGCGCCCTGAGACCGGCTCACGCCTATTGCAGCACCACTGCCTTGCGGCGCTCCACCAGCTCTGCGTATTGCTGCTCGAGCGCGGCGGTGCGGGTTTCCATCTCGGTGATCTCGCGCTCCAGCACGCCGGCCCGCGCGTCATCGAGCGCCATCTGCACGCCCTGGGCCATGTTCTCGGTCGATGAGGCGAACTGCCGGTACTGGGTGGCGCCCTCCTTCAGGCCGGCGATGCGGCGCTTCACGTCCGCCGCGGCGTCGTCGATGTCGTTCAGCTCCTTCTGCGCCTGCACCCGGTTCATGCGCTTGTTGGCATAATCCGCCTCGAGCTGGTCGAGCTGCTCGGTGAGGCCCGCGACCGAGGTCTTCAACCGGTCGCCGGTGCCGCGCAGGCTCGCATTCTCGATCTCGGCGGCCTGGGTCTGGCATTCATAGCGCGCGAGCTGCACCGCATACTGCTGCTTCTGCTCCGCGGTCTGCGCGCCATCGGCCGAGCCGAGGCCGAGGCCCACCGCCGCACCCGCCGCCGCGCCATAGGCGGCACCGTCGGCGCGGCCGCCGGAGAGCACCGCACCCGCCGCGGCACCGAGCACCGCCAGCAGCACCGTGCCGACCGCAGCGCCCAGCGCCACCGTCTCCCAGTAATTCGTCGGCACGTCGTCTTCCGAGATCGCCATGCAGGCGGACACGCCCGACTTGTTGATCAGCGGCTTGTAGTTGCCGGAGACCACGGCGGCGGTGGTGTCGGAGACATCGTCGTTGGCGCTGCTGGTGCTCGCACGCGCGGTGCTGCCGCTCCCCTCAGGCGCCATGCCGATCATACCGCCGCTGCTGGTGCAGCCGGCCTCGAATGCACTGAGGCAAGCGACGGCCAGCATCAGCCCGCGCGCCGAAGATTTCGCCCGCATTCTTCCCCCTTGCCTGCCCTTCAACGGATCCCTGCAGTCCGCCGGCAGAACCACTCTTCCGCGAGTTATTGAAGTATGCCCCGCTCCGCCGAGTCAATCGGTTTGGCAAGCCCCTGGACGGCGTTAAGCAAACCGCCCCAGGCCCCGTTCCATCAGCTGCGAGCCGTCGCGGATGATGAACAGCGCATCGATCCCGCGCGCCTGCGCGAAGTCCATGCCGGCCTGCTCGCCCATGACCATCAGTGCGGTCGCCCAGGCATCCGCCTCCATGCAATTGCGCGCGAGGACGGTCACCGAGGCGACGCGATTGCGCAGCGGCGCGCCGGTCCGGGGATCGATCGTGTGCGAGAGCCTGGTGCCGGCGACCTCGACCCAGTGGCGGTAGTCGCCGGAGGTCGCGATCGCCTGGTCTGCGAGCTCCAGGACGCCCATGATGTCGCGGGTCCCGTAGTCGGGGCGCTCGATCGCGACGTTCCACGGCGACCCGTCCGGCTTGCGGCCGCGGGCGCGCAGCTCGCCGTCGATGCCGACCAGATAGTCGGTGATGCCAAACCGCTCCAGGCAGCGCGCGAGTTCGTCCACGCCGAAGCCCTTGGCGATGCCGCACAAATCGAGACTCAACGGCGCGCTCTTGCGGAGATGTTCGCCGGCTTCATCGAACTCGATGCTGCCGAGCGCCGCGCTGCGCGGCTGCCCTGAGGCGTGTCCGGCGACCAGGGGTTCGCACGATTTTGCGGGGCCGAAGCCCCAGGCATTCACCGCGTCGCCGACCGCGATATCGAAGGCGCCGTCTGACTCGCGGCCGATGCGCAGGGCTTCGCCGATGACGATCGCCAATTCCGCCGGCACCCTGATCCACTGACCGACCGCTGCCGCGTTGATGCGCGAGAGATCGGAGTCCGGCTTCCAGTTCGACATCTGGCGATCCACCGCCTCGACTGCCGACGCGAGTGCCGCTCGGACGACGTCCTCCCGCGCGCCCTCGGCGAAGTACCGGGCCGACCAGCGCGTTCCCATCGTCGCGCCGCTGAGTGCGTGAGCGACGGGTGGATGCTGTCGGAGCGCCTCAGTAGACATCTTCGGCATAGCGTCCCTGCGCTTTCAGAGCGAGTATGTCCAAGCCGAGCGGCGCCAGCACCTCCTCGAGCACCAGCCCCAAACCTTGCGCCATCTGCCGCCCGCCGCAGACGATGATCTGGGCGCCGCGGGCGACCAGGGCCCGGATCTCCTCGGCGTCGGCCGCGACCCGATCCTGCACGTAGGCGCGATCCATCGCGCGCGAGAAAGCGGTGGTGAGCCGGGTCAGCCGCCGGTCCTCGCTCCAGGTCTTGAGATCCGACTGATAGAGGAAATCGGAACTGGGATCGCGCGCCCCGAAGTAGAGATGCATCGGGCGCCGGCGGTGATTGGCCCTGATCAGCCCGGCCAAGGGACCGATGCCGGTTCCGGCGCCGATCAGGATCACCGGCGCCTTGCCCCGGGCCGGCCGGAATGCGGGATTGGTGCGAATGAAGCCATCGATCCTCTCGCCCGGCACGAG
>JAYSFH010000093.1:6836-10393 GCA_041913405.1 Dongia sp.
GCAGGAATCCGGAGCAGACTCCGCCCGGGTGCTTGCGAACGCAGATCTCCAGGATGCCGTCGGAGGACGAAGAGGCAACCGAGTAGAAGCGCGGCAGCGTGCTGCCCGGCGGGACGACGCCCAGGAGATCGCCCGCCGCGAACCGGGGCAGCCGGCCGGCGGCCATGAACCGCAGCACGGCGGTCGGCGCCTGCACCTCCGCGCCATAGTCGCAGCGCTCAACCAGCTCCAGCGAGAAAGTGCGGGGCCGCAACGGCGTGTGCGCGAGCTTCAGGGGCGTGCCGATGCATTTCCCGATCTCGGAGCCCCAGCGCGCGAAGGATTGCACGCACTGGCGGTCGATGGTGTGGAGCGCAAGAAGCCGGGGCCAGCCTTGCGCTGCCAATGTTGCCTCGACATCCTTCGCGAACCGGCAGAACTGCGGGAACTGACGGTCACCGAATCCGAGCACCGCCACGGGGAGTTTCATCGGAGCTTCGATGCCCTTCAGCCGCGCAAGGAACTGGCGGGCCGAGGCCGGTGCCGCGCCATCGCCGTAGGTGGCGGTGAGGATCAGAATGCACTTGGCGCTGCGATAGCCGACCTGCAGCCGGTTCATCGGCGCCGCGTGGACCCGATGCCCGGCCGCGGTCAGCGCCGCGTGCAGCGTGGCCGCAAAGCCCCAGGTGCTGTTCCCTTCGCTGCCGACCAGGATGATCGTGTCTGCGGTGGATGGACTGGCGTTGCCGCGGATCCGCGGCGTGGCCTGCCGCCGCCGCAGCCAGACCAGGATCCCGGTGCCGGTCATCGCCGGCACCGTCAGCGCCGCGATGCCAAGCAGCAGGCCCAGCCACCAAATGCCCTCGCCGGTGTGCAGCCGGTAGACCGTTTCATAGACCCGCCGGGCGAGATTGTGCGGCAGGTAGCCCAGCATCTCCCCGGTCGCTGCATCGACATAGCCCGCGCCCTCGGCCGTCGTCACCGCGTAGGCATCGATCGGGTCGGTCGGATCGGGGAAAGTCAGCTCCCGGAGGTCCGTGAGGTCGATCGCCTTCAGCGCCGCGAGATCGGCCACGGGGCTGGGCTTGCCGCCATTCACCGCGGATGGGAAGGCGGCTTCATCGCTCATTCCATCGGAGACGATCCCGAGCGTGACCAGCGACAAATAGCTGCCGGTGAGCGCGGTGAGGAGCAAGGCCAGGACGGCGAGGCGCCCGACTTCGGCATGAAAGCGCTGCGGTCCGGAACCCCGGATGCGCCCCACAACCCGTCGCCAGCCGCCCAGGCGCTGCGCCAGCATGATGCCGCCGGAAACGCCGAGCACCAGCATGGCCAGCGCGCCGATCCCGGCGACGACCCGGCCGTTATCGCCCAGCAGCATGGACCGGTGCAGATCGGTCACCCAGCGGGTGAGCTTGGAGGGCGCATAGGGCGCGAGCGCGGCACCGCTCCATGGATCGACGACGTCGGCTTTCGGCGCTCCGGTGCCGGAATAATAGACGACGACCTGGCCGGAGGCCTTGCGGACGATCCGCTCCGCTTCCGGATAGTGCGCGGCGACACGACCGGCCAGCGCCGCGACGCTGATCTCGCCGATTGCCGGCACCGACGCGCTGGCCCGCTCGATCGCAGGGTTGATCGACAGGATCGCCCCGGTCAAGGCGAGGACCGAAACCAGGATGGCGGCGATCAGGCCCGGGAGGGCGTGTATCTGTCGCAGCATGCCCGCCCTCCGTCGCGCGCTCACATGGAGTAGCTGAAGGTCTCGACATAGCCACGCCCCGCAGCGGGCTGGCCGGCCGCTTTCGAATCCAGCGGCACGACGATCTCGCCCGGGCTGTCCCCCATGTCCTCCACGGCGGCGTCGATCCGGATCTGATAGCCGGCGTCGATCAACGCATCTGCGAGGTCGAGCTTCACGGTCAAGGTCTTGCCGCTGCCGACGCTGGCGCCGGTAATGCCGTCGATCTGCGCAAGATCGCCCTGGGCCGCGCGCTTCCAGTCGCTGAGATGGCGGTAGTATTTCGACTTGCCGCCGGCCATCCAGAGCGTGCCCTGGTACTGGCCGTTTGCGTCGGTCACGTAGAGCGCGACATAGGCGCCGGCCCCGCCATAGGGCTTCAACTTGGTGGTGAAGGTGATCTCGCGGGCTTCGGCCAGCGACGGAAGGCCGAGCGCGGCAGCGAGCGCGAGGGCGGTCACGAGCTTCTTCATTTGTGCTCTCCTGTCACAGAAAGTCGGAATGCGTCGGACGATGCAGCGCGATTCACTGCACCACGACCGACGGCCGGCCATTGCCGTTGATCAACGGATTCTTTGGCGCGGGGCTGGTTGCCGGCGTGCCGCCCTGGGGCGTCGGGAGAAGGTTGGAAGCGCCGCCCTCATCCTCCCCGTCGTCCGCGTCATCGCCGTCATCGTCGTCGTCCGCGTCATCGCTTTCGGACTCCGCCAGCTTCAAGCTGCCGTGAGGAAGCGGTGAACCGTTCGGTTCGAGCAGCGTCTCCTGCGAAGTCTGCGGTTGTAAGTCCGATGCGGGGGTTTCGAGACGCGCATCGGCATGCGCCGCACCGACGCCGATCGTGGTCACGGTGAGCGCGGCGATCAGGAGTGGGAGCTTCATGGTGCCAGGGCCTCCGGTCAGGTTTGGATGCCCGTAACATGGCGGCCCGACCTGAAGAGCCACTGAAGCGAAACAAGATTCTTGTTCAGCTTGGCTTCAGGTTGCCGATGGGATGGAGGAGGCGCGCGGGGGCGCGTTACGGCCGGCGGCGGAAGGTGGCGACCCCAAGGGGATTTGAACCCCTGTTCACGCCGTGAGAGGGCGTTGTCCTAGGCCACTAGACGATGGGGTCGTCGCAGGCCGGTTTGCGGCCGTCTTGATAGAGGAAGCCGCCGCCGCGATCAAGCCCTGTCTCGCACCGGCTAAGGCGAAGAAATCGCCGGGAAATCAGGCCGCCGCGGCCGTCAGTTGGGTGGCGGTGGCGACCAGGGCGTCCACATCGGCCGGGTCGGTGTTGAAGGCGGCGACCAGCCGCACCGTGCCCGGCGCGCCATCGACCCAGTCGGAGAACTTGAACCCGGCGGCGCGCAAGCCCGCGATCACGGCTTGCGGCAGCACCACGAAGACCTCGTTGGCCTCGACCGGATGCACCAGCTTGACCTGCGGCAGGCGCTGCAGGCCCTGGGCCAGACGCGTTGCCATGGCGTTGGCGTGGCGCGCCAGCTCCAGCCAGCGGTCGCCCTTCAGATAGGCTTCGAGCTGGGCGGAGATGAAGCGCATTTTGGAGAAGAGCTGCCCGCCGCGCTTGCGCCGCACCAGGAACATCTCGGCCAGGTCCGGATCGAAGAACACCACCACCTCCGCGCCGAGCGCGCCGTTCTTGGTGGCGCCGAAGGAGAGCACATCGACCCCCGCCTTCCAGGTCACTTCCGCCGGCGCCAGCCCAAGATGCGCGACTGCATTGGCGAAGCGCGCGCCGTCCATATGCACCTTCATCCGGCGGGCGCGCACCGCATCCGCGAGTGCGGCGATCTCCGCCGGGCGATAGCAAGTGCCGGCCTCGGTCGACTGCGTGAGG
>JAYSFH010000094.1:0-3910 GCA_041913405.1 Dongia sp.
AGCGCGCACTCGGCAGCACCGGCGCGCTCAGTCCCGCGGCGCAGGAAGAGAAGTAGCCGGTTACTGGTCGAGCTTCTTGAGCTTGGCGCAGCTCTTCTCGATCGCGGCGCCGGCGCCCTTCAGCTTGTCCTTGGCCGGCTGCTGCGCGATCGCCATCCACATCGCATTGGCGTTCTGCAACTCCGCCCGCATCGCCTTGCTGGGCTCGTCCTTGGTGGCGTCGTAGGAGGCTTTGACATCCTTGATCGCCTTCGGGCACTGGCGGATCTTGGTGGCGGCGATTTCGTCGGCGCAGGCCGCGATGCCTTCCTGCATGACGGTGCAGAAACCGGCACCGGTTGCATCCGCCCAGGCCATGTTCGAGCCGGCGGGAAGGGAAATGAGCGTGAACGCGGCTGCGGTGATCAATCTGCGCATGCTTTGCCTCCGGTGATGGGGCGTCCTTCCTAACCGAGGGCGGGGCCGGCAGGCAAGCCCCAGCGGTGGTTCAATCACGGGCAGGGCGGCGGCGACTCCGGCGCCGGGTTGGCCGCCGGGTTGGCAGCATGGGCGAAGGCGGCGCGGATGCGGTCCAGGACCTCGGGTGTGAGCGGGTTCCTGAGCTTGGTCGCCAGCAGCGCGAAATTCTCGGCCAGGATCTCCTCGGGGTGGATGTTGTAGACGGTGTTCTCGCCAGCGCGGCGCTCGAGTCCGACGACCCGGTTGCTGGCGACCACGCGCAGATCGACCGGCGCGCCGTCCTTGCGATCGGCAATTCGGCGCGAAACCAGGAAGCGGTCCTTCATGTAGTCGAAGAAGTCGCCGCCCTGCTGCGGGTCGTAGCGGTCGCTGGTGAACATCAGGATCGGCGTGCCGCAGACCTCCTCATCGTCGACGGTCACGCGGACGAGGTGATCGTTGCCCTGGGCATCCGGATTGGTGACCGTCAGCGCGGCGATGTCGGTGGGCAGGGGAAAAGGATCGACCTTGACGAAGCCGATCGCCGCATAGAGCGGTTCGCGCAGAGCTGGGTTCTGCCGCGAGACGACGTGGAAGACTTCATGGGCCAGGACCCATTGCAGATCTTCCTTCGTGCCGTCGGCCATGACCTCCGGGATCATGACCGCATCGCCCCTCGTATAAGCGGCATGGCCTTCTTCGGCGCCGCTGGTCTTGATCAGCAGGATGCGCGGCGGCGCCGGCACCCGGAGTGCGGTCAGGGCCGGAATCAGTTCGGCGATGTCGGCGTGCAAGGCCGCGCGCTCGCCGCCGGTCCAGTCCCGTGCCGCGGCGGCGGCGAAGCGGCGATAGTCTCCACTGGAGACGGCGCGGTCGGTCTTCAGCCGCATCGCGCGGTCGAGCGGCGTCATCTCGGCGGTGTACGCATCGGCCGCGCCGAGTGCAGCAGCCGCTTCCTCCGCCGTGGCGAAGACGAAGGTCGCCTCGGTCCATTCGGCCTCGGCCTGGGCTCCGCCGGCCAAAGCCATCAGCAGCGCCGCCGCGAGCCATGCTGCCTGCATCAAGCCGTCTCCTTCGCGAATGACATCGGGTCGAGGATGTAGCGGTTGAGCAGCGGCAGGCAAGCGCCGCCGATCGCGCGGGCATTCTGTCCGACCTCGCCTTCGACGATAGTGGGCGCGGTGATGCCTTGGAGATCGAGGCCCGCCATCGCCTTGGCGGTGCGGGCGACGATGCGGCGGCGGATCGCCGGCGGAAAGCCGCCGTCGATGATCACCGCCGGGAAATCCACCACCGAGCAGGTGGCGGCGATCGCATGGGCCAGCGGTCCGGCGATCTCGGCGATCCAGGCGTCGAGCGGCTTGCCGAGGCCGTCCCAGTCTTCCGGCTGCAGCCAGAGCGGCGAGGGGTCGATGCCCGCGGCCTTCAGGCGGCTCTCCAGCAGATGGATCGAGGCCGCGTCGATCAACTGGGTCGGCGTTCTTCCTTTGCCCGGTACCGGCATCGAGCCGATCGCGCCGGCATTGCCGCCGCTGCCGGTGAAGACCGCGCCATTGAGAACGACGCCGCCGCCGATGAAGAAGCCGATGAAGAAATAGAAGAAGTCCTTGAACGCGCTGCCGCGCCCGAACAGAACCTCGGCGACGCAGGCGGCGGTCGCATCGTTCTCCAGAAAGACGGGGAAGGGCAGTTCTCGCTCCAGGGCGGTGCGGAGGTCGGCGCCGCGCCAGGCATCCATCTCCCGCTGCGGCGCGTTGAGCTCCTGCGCCCAGTTCCAGAGCTCGAAGGGTGCGGCGATGCCGAGCCCGGCGATCCGCGCGCGCATCCGCGACGGCAGCTCCGCCGAGAGCGCGGCGATCTCGCGCCGGGCAAATTTCAGCACCGCATCCGGCAGGGGCCAGGCGTAGTTCTGCCGGCGGGTGTCGCGCACGCGGCCGACGAAATCCATCAGCACCAGCTCGACGCTGCGCCGCCCGATCTTGAGGCCGAAGGAGAACACCCCGTCGGCGGCCAAGGTCATCGGGATCGAGGGCTGTCCGACCCGGCCGCGCACCGGCGTGCCGCGCGCCAGCAATCCATCCTGCTCCAGCTTGCGCATGATGACGGAAGCGGTCTGGGTCGAGAGCCCGGTCAGGCGCGCGAGCTCGGCCTTGGCGAGAGCGCCTCGGCGGCGCAGCAGCGTGAGCATCAGCCGCTCGTTGTGCAGGCGGAGATCGGCCTGCTTCGAGCCGCGCCCTGGACGCGGTGCGGTTGAGCGGAGCAACTTCGAAACCTGGGGATCCACGCCCACGGCGTTGTATCCGATCGACGATGTTTGGCTGGCCCCTTGATGCTCAAGGAGAATTGCTAATTAATCAAGTTAATTTACATATTGACGATAACACGGCACTGCCTTTTGATAGTGGGGTGTTGGAGGCGCAGGCTCTCCGGCCAAATCAAGGTCGCGGCAACAGCGGCCCTAACCCCTTGGGAGGAGTTTCCACGATGAAGAAGACTCTGCTTTCGTCGGCACTGGGCGCTGCTGTGCTCGGCTTTGCTTTCGCCGGTTCGGCGCAGGCCGCGGATATCGGCGCCTGCCTGATCACAAAGACCGACTCCAATCCGTTCTTCGTCAAGATGAAGGAAGGCGCGCAGAAGAAGGCCGACGAGCTCGGCATGACCCTGAAGGCCTATGCCGGAAAGATGGACGGCGACAACGAGAGCCAGGTCGCGGCGATCGAGAGCTGCATCGCCGACGGCGCCAAGGGCATCCTGATCACCCCCAGCGACACCAAGGCGATCGTCTCCTCGGTGAAGCAGGCGCGCGACGCCGGCATCCTGGTGATCGCCCTCGACACGCCGCTGGAGCCGATCGACGCCGCCGACGCCACCTTCGCCACCGACAACTTCATGGCCGGCAAGTTGATTGGCGAATGGGCCCTGAAGACCATGGGCGACAAGGCCAAGGACGCGAAGATTGCGCTCCTGGACATCAACGTCACCCAGCCGACCGTGGAAGTACTGCGCGACCAGGGCTTCCTGACCGGCTTCGGCATCGACACGGTCGACATCCACCGCAACGCCGATGAGAAGGATCCGCGCATCGTCGGCAACGACTTCAGCGACGGCAACGAGGAAGGCGGCCGCCGCGCGATGGAGAACCTTCTGCAGAAGGATCCGGGCGTCAATCTCGTCTACACCATCAACGAGCCGGCAGCCGCCGGCGCCTATGAGGCGCTGAAGGCGGTCGGCCGCGAGAAGGACGTGCTGATCGTCTCGGTCGACGGCGGCTGCCCCGGTGTCAAGAACGTGGCAGACGGCGTCATCGGCGCCACCTCGCAGCAATACCCGCTGCTGATGGCCTCCATGGGCATGGAAGCGATCAAGGCCTTCGCGGAATCCGGCAAGAAGCCGGAGAAGACTCCGGGCCTCGATTTCTTCAACACAGGCGTCACCCTGATCACTGACAAGCCGGTGGACGGCGTGCCGTCGA
>JAYSFH010000094.1:3920-7467 GCA_041913405.1 Dongia sp.
CCAAGTGCTGGGGTTGACCGTCTCGCACAACGGCAAGACACTCTAAGCGCAGTCTGAAGTCGGTGCGCGGCCCTCGGGTTCAATCCCGGGGGCCGTTGCCGCCGCGCATGCCGGGAGCGAATGATGGCCGAAGCGGAGTTCGAGAAATCCCTGGCGAATGCCGATACCAGGGTCGCCTCCTTTGATGTGCGCGAGCGCTCGCCGATCGAGCGGCTCCAGCACTTCCTGCATTCCAGCCCTTCGGCGGTGCCGCTGCTGGTGTTGGTCATGTCGGTGGCGCTGTTCGGCATCGTCAACGGCTCGAAGTTCTTTTCGCCCTTCGCGCTCACCCTGATCCTGCAGCAGGTCGCCATCGTCGGCATCGTCGGCGCGGCGCAGACCCTGGTTATCTTGACAGCCGGCATCGATCTCTCGGTCGGCGCCATCCTGGTGCTCTGCTCGGTGGTGATGGGCAAGTTCAGCGTCAACTACGGCTTGCCGCCGATCGTCGGCGGGGCTGCTGCTGGGGCTGGCCTGCGGCGCCTTCAACGGTCTGCTGGTCGCCTACGTCAAACTGCCGCCCTTCATCGTGACCCTCGGCACCTGGCAGATCTACAGCGCGGCCAACTTCATCTACGCGGCCAACGAGACCATTCGCAGCCAGGACATAGACGCCCAGGCGCCGCTGCTGCATTTCCTCGCCAACAAGGTGGAGTTCGGCCAAGCCAACTTCACCTTCGCGGTCTTCCTGATGATCATCATCGCGGTGCTGCTCTGGTACGTGCTGAACCACACCGCCTGGGGCCGCCATGTCTATGCGATCGGCGACGATCCGGAAGCGGCTCGTCTCTCCGGCATCAACGTGAAGTGGAAGCTGATCTCGGTCTATGCGCTGGCGGGGTTCATCTGCGCCGTCGCCGGCTGGGCCTTGATCGGCCGCATCGGCTCGGTCTCTCCGCTCGGTGGGCAGACGGCCAACATCGACGCCATCACCGCCGCGGTGATCGGCGGCACCTCGCTGTTCGGTGGGCGGGGCTCGATCCTCGGCACCATGTTCGGCGCCCTCATCGTCGGCGTGTTCGGCCTCGGCCTGCGCCTCGCGGGCACCGATCCGCAATGGACGTTTCTCTCGGTCGGCGCGCTGATCATCATCGCGGTCGCCATCGACCAATGGATCAGGAGGGTGTCGGCATGACCCAATCGACCGAAGCGCCCATTCTCACGGCCAGAAACCTGGTCAAGCATTTCGGCCGCGTCGTCGCCCTCGACGGCTGCGACTTCGATCTCTATGCCGGCGAGATCCTCGGCGTCATCGGCGACAACGGTGCCGGCAAATCGACCCTGATCAAGGCGATCACCGGCGCCATGACCGTGGACTCCGGCGAAATCGAGTTCGAGGGCAGAAGGGTCGCCTTTCGCTCGCCGATGGAGTCGCGGCTGGCCGGGATCGAGACCGTCTACCAGAACCTGGCGCTGTCGCCGGCGCTCTCGATCGCCGACAACATGTTCCTCGGCCGCGAGCTCCGGAAGCCCGGCCTGGTCGGCAAGCTGTTCCGCACCCTCGACCATGCCGAGATGGAGCGTCGCTCCCGCGACAAGCTCTCGGAGATCGGCCTGCTCACCATCCAGAACATCGGCCAGGCGGTGGAGACCCTGTCCGGCGGCCAGCGCCAGGGCGTGGCCGTGGCGCGTGCCGCCGCCTTCGGCTCCAAGGTCGTCATCATGGACGAGCCGACAGCGGCGCTCGGCGTGAAGGAATCCCGCCGCGTGCTGGAACTGATTCTCGACGTGAAGAAGCGGGGACTGGCGATCGTGCTCATCTCCCACAACATGCCGCATGTCTTCGAAGTGGCGGACCGCATCCACATCAACCGGCTCGGCCGCCGGCTCTGCGTCATCAATCCGAAGGAGCATTCGATGTCGGATGCCGTCGCACTGATGACCGGCGCCAAGGCCCCGCCCGCGGTTCCCGAGGCCGCCTGAGATATACTTGACTGAGTCAACTATCTGCGGATAGGCTTGCCGGAGATTGGAACGGCAGGTGCGCGATGGCTATTTCATCCCCCCAGGACGACCTGGAGCGCGACATCGCCGCGGTGCGGCGCTTCAACCGCTTCTACACCCAGAAGATCGGCGTGCTGGGCGAGGGCTGGCTGAAGAGCCCTTTCACCCTGACCGAGGCGCGCGTTCTCTACGAGCTAGCGCACCGCGACCGTCCGACCGCAACCGAGCTCGCCCGCGATCTGGCCCTCGACGCCGGCTACTTGAGCCGAATTCTCGCCGGCTTCGAGAAGAAGAAGCTGCTGAAGCGCACGCCCTCGGAAAGCGATGGGCGTCGCTATCACCTCTCTCTGACCGAGAAGGGCCGCAAGACCTTCGCGCCACTCGAGGAATCCACCCGTCGCGACGTGGCCGCCATGCTCGACCCGATGCCGCAGGCGCAACGCCAGCGGATGGTGCAGGCGATGGACGCGATCGAGACGGCGATGGGCGCCGCGGCGGCGCCGGAAGGATATGTGCTCCGCGACCCGAAGCCCGGCGACATCATGCTGGCCGTCTCGCGCCAGGCCCGGGTCTATTGCGGGGAATACGGCTGGAACGGCGAGTTCGAGGTCATGGCCGCCGAGATCGCGATGCAGTTCGCCAGGAACTTCGACCCGAAATGGGAGCGCTGCTGGATCGCGGAGCGGGGCGGGGACGTGGTCGGCTCGGTCTTCCTGGTGAAGCAGAGCGATGCGGTTGCCAAGCTGCGCATGCTCTATGTCGATGCGGCGGCGCGCGGCCTCGGGCTCGGGAAAAGACTGGTCGAAGAATGCGTCGCCCAGGCGCGCGCCTTCGGCTACAAGAGAATGACTCTCTGGACCAACGACATCCTCACCGCCGCGCGGCATATCTACAAGGCGCAGGGCTTCAAGCTGGTCAAGGAGGAGCGCCACCACATGTTCGGCAAGGACCTGGTGGGTCAGACCTGGGAACTGGATTTGGAGATGAAGGAATGTCCAGCGGAGCACCGCCGCTCGGCCTGAAGCACAAGCAGAGCATCACCGTTACCCCCGATCTCACCGTTCCCGCCGTCTCCCCGCATTTTGCCGGCTTTCACGACATGCCGGCGGTCTTCGCGACGGCCTTCATGGTGGGCTTCGTCGAGGATACCTGCGTCGCCGCGCTGAAGCCGCATCTGGCGCCGGGCCAGCGCAGCGTCGGGACGCATGTGAACGTCAGCCACGGTGCCGCGACGCCGGTCGGCATGACCGCCACCTGCGCCGTCGAGCTCATCGAGGCCGAAGGCCGCAAATTGAAGTTCAAGGTGCTCTGCACCGATGACAAGGGACCGATCGGCGAGGGATTCCACGAGCGCGTATTGATCGATCTCGAGCGCTTCCTGGCGAAACTCGCCCCGGCGAAGACTTAAGCCGGCAGCCCCGCGCGCAGCAGCAGGTCGCGGTGGTGCGCCTCGTCCGCGGCCTGGCGGTGGTGCATGGTCGCGATATTCGCGGCGACGGTGAAATCGGGCGCCAGCTTCAGCACCTGCGCGGCATGGCTTTCCGCGGCGCTCACTTCGCCTTTT
>JAYSFH010000094.1:7477-10344 GCA_041913405.1 Dongia sp.
TCCGGCGTGGCTCGCCGCGAGCAGGGCGTGATGGCTGGCATCGAGCGGTGAGATCCGGTTGATGGCGTCGATCGCTTCCGCGTAACGGCGGGCGACGAAGTAGGCGCGGCCGAGATGGCCCCAGAACCGCGCGGGGTGATAGGGGTTGAGCCGCATCGCCTGGCGGATCCAGTCGATGCCTTCCTCGGCACGGCCCAGCCAGGTCAAGAGCTCGCCCTGCTGCACGACGATGAGGTCGTCGTTGGGGTTGAGGTTGAGCGCCCGTTCCTGATGATAGCTCGCCTTGTCGAGATCGTTGCGGGCGACGGCGATGGCGGCCGAGATCCGGTGCACGTCGCTGTCATTGTCGTCGAGTGCCGCAGCGCGTTCCAACTCGGCCAGCACCTCTTCCCAAGTGGCGTCGCGGTCGGCGCAATAGCCGTTCACCCAGGCCTGGCCCAGGATGCAGGCGCGCCAGGCCCGGGCATGGGCATAGCGCGGGTCGAGCGCGATCGCGCGGTCGATCATCGCGGTCGCCTGTACATTGTCGTCGCGGGTCGAGCGGTGATGCAGCAGCCGCGCCGACATCACGCATTCGAAGGCGGCCATGCTCGAGGTCGGCTTGTTCTCGGCACGGGCGCGGGTCGCGGCTTCGATCCGCCCGGGCAGGATGGCGACGATGGTGCGCACCACCTCGTCCTGGATCGCGAAGATGTCCTCGAGATCGCGATCGTATTTCTCGGCCCAGACATGCCGGTCGGTCTCGCCGTCGATCAGCTGGACGGTGATCCGCACCCGGTTGCCGGCGCGCCGCACGCTGCCCTCGATCACATACTGGACGTCGAGCGCCTTCGCCACGTCGCGCACATTGACGGCCTGACCCTTGTACTTCATCGAGGAGTTGCGCGAGATCACCAGCAGGTCGCGAAACCGCGACAGCTCGGTGATGGTGTCCTCGGTCAGTCCGTCGGCGAAGAATTCCTGCTCGGGTTCGTCGCTCATGTTGGTGAAGGGCAGCACTGCGATCGACGGCTTGCGGACATCGCGCGCGGCGGGCATCGGGTCATCCACCGCGTCCGGCGCCTGGCCGACCGCGGCCAGGAAGGCGCGGACCGGGCGGCTGATGTTCTTCAGCGCCGGCTCGCCGATATCGTCGAAGCGGACCGGGACCTTGTTGGCGATCTGGTCATGCACGACGGCGGAGACGCAGATGCCACCCGGCGCCGCCAAGGTCTGCAGCCGTGCCGCGACATTGACGCCGTCGCCGTAGAGATCTTCACCCTCGACGATCACGTCGCCGAGATTGATGCCGATCCGCAGCACCATCCGGCGCGCCGCGTCGAGCGGATCGTTGGCGGCATCCATCGCGCGGTGGAGATCGATCGCAAACTCCACGGCTTTGACCGGACTCGGGAAGTCGAGCAGGACGCCGTCGCCCATGACTTTGAACAGACGGCCGCCGTGCTGCGCCGCCAAGGGACGCAGTATGGTCTTGCGGCGCTCCTTGAGCGCCGCCAGGGTTCCGGCATCGTCGGCTTCCATCAGCCGGCTGTAGCCGACTACGTCAGCCGCAACGATGGTGGTGAGGCGTCGGTCCATACGGTCGATCCGGAATTCCTGTCTGCTGACGGCGCTTGCGCAGCGGAAGTGTAGGACAGATTCGAGCCGGAATGAAGGCGTCGGGAGGGGTTGTCCGCCCCCCATCCATACAGGCTAGAATGCGCCGCCGGCAGATCCCTCGAATTGAGGTCGGCCGGCCACGAGAATTCAAAAAAGCCATTCAAGGGATCAGCATGGACGTCGCCGCGGTCGAGAAAGCGCCGGAGATCTACCGGAAGTCCATCATATGGGACGGACATTCCTGCATGCCGATCCAGGCGAACCAGGATCTCTCCGCCATCGAGCGGCATCGCCGCGCCGGCGCCACCTTCGTCTCGCTCAACGTGGGGATGGATTTCAACCCTCTGGCACAATGCATCCGTGTCATCGCCGGCTTCCGCGACTGGATCGCCCGGAACAGCGATCGCTATTTGCTGGCTGGCACGGTCGAGGACGTGAAGCGCGCCAAGCGCGAGGGCAAGCTCGCCATCGCCTTCGACCTCGAAGGCTCGGCGATGCTCGAAGACGACCTCGCGATGCTGGGGCTCTACCGCGATCTCGGCGTGCGGCAGATCCATCTCGCCTACAACCTCAACAACTCGATTGCGTCAGGCTGCCACGAACAGGACCGCGGCTTGACCGCGCTTGGCCGCGCGGTGGTGAAGGAGATCAACCGCGTCGGCATGCTGATGGATTGCTCGCATACCGGTCGCCGGACCAGCCTCGAGATCATGGAAATCTCATCGAAGCCGGTGATCTTCTCGCATTCCAATCCGCTGGCCGTGCGCGAGCATGTCCGCAACATCACCGACGAGCAGATCGACAAATGCGCCAGGACCGGCGGCGTGATCGGCATCTGCGGCATCGGCCCCTTCCTTGGCAACAACGACATCCGCACCGAAACCATCATCCGCCACATCGACTACGTGGCGCAGCGCGTGGGTGCCCGACATATCGGCCTCGGCCTCGATTACGTCTTCCACCCAGAGATCGACGATCTGCCGGCGCATGAGAGCCCCGACAAGTGGTGGCCGCGCGCGCTCGGCTACGGCAGCACCGGCGGCGCCATGCAGATCGTGCCGCCCGAGCAACTGCCGGAGATCGCCGAGGGCCTGGTGAAGCACGGCTATGCCGATGCCGATATCGCCGGCATTCTCGGCGGCAATTTCATCCGCGCCGCGGAACAGACCTGGATCCCCTGAACTCATTCATCTCGATCGTCATCCTCCGCCTTCGCGGAGGATGACGAACCGAAAGATCCACGCAGCGGAGGCCAAAGGACAGCCATG
>JAYSFH010000095.1:0-10205 GCA_041913405.1 Dongia sp.
GGTCGGACCAGCACAGGGGCTGGTTCCATTCCTCGCTGCTGGAAAGCGTCGGCACGCGGGGCAAGGCGCCCTATAAGGGTGTCCTGACCCACGGCTTCACGCTCGACGAGCAGGGCCGCAAGATGTCGAAGTCGCTGGGCAACGTCGTCGCCCCGCAGAAGGTGATGGAGCAATACGGCGCCGACATCCTCCGGCTCTGGGTTGCGGCCTCGGATTATTCCGACGACCAGCGGATCGGGCCGGAAATCCTGAAGTTCATGGCGGACCACTATCGCCGCTTGCGCAACACCTTCCGCTATCTGCTGGGCGCACTCGACGGCTGGAGCGAAGCCGAGCGCATCGCCGTGAAGGAGATGCCGGAGCTCGACCGCTGGGTGCTGCACCGCCTCTCCGAGCTCGATGCCAAGGTGCGGGAGAGCGCCCGGGACTACGAGTTCCACGCGCTCTTCACCGAGCTGCATAATTTCTGCGCGGTCGATCTTTCGGCCTTCTATTTCGACATCCGCAAGGACGCGCTCTATTGCGATGCGCCGGGTTCCGTGCGTCGGCGGGCCACGCGAACGGTGCTGCACGAGGTGTTCTCGCGCCTCACCGCCTGGCTGGCGCCGATCCTCTGCTTCACCGCGGAAGAGGCGTGGCGCGCCCGGTCGTGGAAGGATTCCGGGGGGAAAGATGGCGAGGACAGCGTGCATCTGCGCGTCTATCCGGAGACGCCGGGCGATTGGCGCAATGACTCGCTCGCGGCGCGCTGGGACAAGATCCGCGATTTCCGCCGGGTCGTGACCGGCGCCCTGGAACGCGCCCGCGCCGACAAGAAGATCGGCTCCAGCCTGCAGGCCGTGCCGGTCGTGCATCTGACGCCGGAACGCAAGGCCGAGCTCGACGGCATCGACATCGCGGAGATCGCGATCACCTCCGGCGTAGCGCTGGCGGACGGCACCGCACCGGACGGTGCCTTCGCGCTGCCGGATGTGGCCGGCGTCGCCGTGGTCGTAAATCTCGCCGAAGGCGAGAAATGCGAGCGCTGCTGGCAGGTGCTGGTGGAGGTCGGCAGCCACCAGGCGCATCCGACGCTCTGCAACCGCTGCACCGATGCGGTGGGGTCCTTGGAAGGTGTGGGCGCATGACCTTCGGAATCGCCGACCGGCGGATCTTCCGCCTGGGCCTGATCGTGGTCTTCGCCGTGATCGTCGCCGACCAGGCGTCCAAGGCGATCATCATGTCGATCCTGGAGCAGCATCCCTTCGGGATCCCCGTCCTGCCGGTCTTCTCGCTGGTGACGGCGTGGAATCCGGGGGTGAGCTTCAGCATGCTGCGCTTCCTGCCGCCGCAGGCGCTGTCGGCCTTCGCCATCCTGGTCTCGGCCGGTCTCATCTATTGGCTCAGCCGGGTCGAGAATCGGCTGATTGCGCTGGGAATAGGCTTTGTGGCCGGGGGTGCCCTCGGAAATGTGATCGACCGCTTCCGTTTCGACGCGGTGTTCGACTTCCTGGACTTCTACTTGCCGGTTGGCGGCAAGGAATGGCACTGGCCGGCCTTCAACCTGGCCGATTCCAGCATCTTCGTCGGTGTCATTTTGTTACTCTTCGACGGGTTGTTTCACCGGGTCGATCGCGCTAAAACGGAGCATTCCTAGGAGATTAGGGACCATGCGCCGATCCTTGCTCACCCTTCCCCTGGCGCTCGCCTTGGCCTTGCCGGCGCTGGCCGGCTGCTCGAGCACCAAGGAGATGCTGGGCCTGACCAAGCGTTCGCCGGACGAGTTCCAGGTCGTCTCGCGGGCACCCTTGAGCATGCCGCCGGACTACAGCCTGCGCCCGCCGACACCCGGAGCACCCCGGCCCCAGGAAGGCACGACCACCCAGCAGGCGCAGAACATCGTCACCGGCTATCAGCAGTCGGGCGCGACGATGGCGCCGGACCAGATCCCGTCGATCGGTGAAGGCGAATCGACCTCGACCGAATCCGCCGGCGAATCCGCCTTCCTGCAGAGCGCGAGCCTCACCGGCATCGATCCCAACATCCGCAAGCTCGTCGATTCGGAGACCTCGGCCGACCAGGACGCCTCGCAGAGCTTCCTCGACGACCTGATCTTCTGGCGCGCCCCGGAGCCCTACGGCACCGTGGTCGACCCGGTCGCCGAACAGAAGCGCCTGCAAGAGAACCAGGCCCTGGGCCAGCCGACCGACACCGGCGAAACCCCCATCATCGAGCGCAAGAAGAAGGGCCTGTTTGAAGGCGTATTCTAGGCGCAACCCAAGCCACCAACGCTTTCGGCCGGCGACATTGTTCGCCGGCCTGTTGTTCTGGGGCGCCGCTGTCTTCGCGCCGCCGGCCCAGGCCGACCTGTTCGAAGCCGACACCTTCACGCTGGAGAACGGGCTCGAGGTCGTGGTGCTGCCGAAGCACCTGGCGCCGGTGGTCTATCAGATCCTGGCCTACAAGGCGGGCGCCGCCGACGGCGCCATCGGCAAGAACGGCGTCGCGCATTTCCTCGAGCACCTGATGTTCAAGGGCACGAAGAAATTCGGCAACGGCGTGTTCACGCGGGAAGTCGATCGCCGCGGCGGCGACGACAACGCCTTCACCAACCAGGACGTCACCGCCTATCACCAGCAGATCGCCAAGCGCGACCTGCCGCTGATCATGGAGATGGAAGCCGACCGCATGAACGGCATCATCCTCAGCGATCCGATCGTGCTGCCGGAGCGCGACGTGATCATCGAGGAGCGCCACCAGCGGATCGAGAACAATCCCGGCGCCCAGCTGGGCGAGATGATGAACGCCGTGCTGTTCCTGAACCATCCTTATCGCCTGCCGATCATCGGCTGGCAGCACGAGATGCAGGGCTACACCACCCAGGACGCGATCGACTTCTATGGGAAGTATTACGCGCCCAACAACGCGGTGCTGGTGATCGCCGGCGACGTCACCACCGAGGAAGTAAAGGCGCTGGCCGAGAAATACTACGGGCCGCTGCCGAAGAAGGAACTGGCGAAGCGCGAGCGGCTGCAGGAGCCGGAGGCCTATGCGCCGCGCCGCGTGACGCTCGAGAGCGAGTTCGTCGACCAGCCTTCGGTCAGCCGCATCTATCTCGCGCCCTCCTTCCGCACCGCGCAAGGCAACCAGGCCTATGCGCTGCAGGTGCTGGACGAGATCCTGGGCGGCAACAATGTCGGCCGGCTCTATCGGCGCCTGGTGGTCGATAAGGGCATCGCTGATTACGCCGGGTCGAACTACGACGCCAGCAGCTATGACGAGGGCAGCTTCGCCTTCTACGGCGCGCCGCGGCAGGGCGGCACCGCCGCAGAGATCGAGCAGGCGCTCGACGCCGAGATCGCCGACCTGCTGAAGAACGGCGTCAGCGACCAGGAGGTCGCCGATGCCAAGCGCCGCATGGAAATCTCCGCGGTGAAATCCCGCGACAGCCTAAACGGCGCCGCGCAATTCGTGGCGACGCGGATCGC
Source organism: Dongia sp. (assembly GCA_041913405.1). Lineage (GTDB taxonomy): Bacteria > Pseudomonadota > Alphaproteobacteria > Dongiales > Dongiaceae > Dongia. Next base: position 3,468 of record JAYSFH010000095.1, read on the forward strand.
GACCCGCAGCAGCCTCGCCGACATCCAGGCCTGGCCGGACCGGATCAAGCAGGTGACCGCCGCCGACGTGCTGGCCGCGGCCAAGGCCGTGCTGGTATTGAACCGCTCGGTCACCGGCACGCTGCTGCCCAAGCCGGGCGCGGAATCCGGCGCCCCGCCCGCGACGCCGCCGGCCCCGATCGGCGGAGGGATCCAGTGAACGCCATCCGCCGTTTCGCATTGTTCGTCGTCCTGCTGCTGGCGCCGCTCCCGGCTTTCTCGTCGACAGCTTGGGCGGTCGATATCCAGTCGGTGACGTCGCCCGGCGGCATCACCGCCTGGCTGATCGAGGACCATTCCAATCCTTTGATCTCGCTCGCCTTCGGTTTCAAGGGCGGCGCGTCGGGTGATCCAGCGGGCAAGGAAGGGCTCGCGACCTTCATCTCCGGCATGCTCGACGAAGGCGCCGGCGACATTCCTTCGGCTGATTTCCAGAAGCGGCTGGCCGACCACGGCATCGAGTTCGGCTTCGACGCCTCGCTCGACAGCTTCACCGGGTCGCTGCGCTTCCTGAGCGACGACCGCGATCTCTCCTTCGATCTGCTCGGCCTGGCGCTGACCAAGCCGCGCTTCGACGAAGAGCCGGTGAAACGGATGCGCGGCCAGTTCATCTCCTCGGCCGCGCAGGACGAGCGCGATCCGGAAGCGATCGCCGGGCGGGCGCTCAACGGCATCCTGTTCGCGGGGCATCCCTACGCCCGGCGCAGCAGCGGCACGCCGCAGTCGCTGGCCGCGATCACGGTCGATGACTTGCGGGGCTTCGTCGCCGCCAACTTCCTGCGCGACCGCCTCAGCGTTGCGGTGGTCGGCGACGTGACGCCGGAGCAGTTGAAGCCGCTGCTCGACAAGGCCTTCGGCACCTTGCCCGAGAAGGGCCCGCCGATCGCCGTTGCGGAGTCAAAGGTCGATGACAAGGGCGGGCTCGCGGCGATCGAGCGCGACATCCCGCAGACCATCCTGCTGTTCGGCGCCCCGGGCATCAAGCGCGAGGATCCGGACTTCTTCGCCGCCTATCTGGTCAATTACACGCTCGGCGGCGGCGGCTTCTCGTCGCGGCTGATGAGCGAGGTGCGCGAGAAGCGCGGTCTCGCCTATGGCATCGACACCGACCTGGTGACCCTCGACCATGCCGGGGCGATCATGGGCAGCGCCCAGACCGTAGCCGCAAAGGCCTCGGAGGTGATCGACCTCACCCGCGCGGAATGGGCCAAGATGCAGCAGGACGGACCGACGCAGGCGGAGATCGACGCGGCGAAGACCTATCTGCTCGGCTACTACGCGCAGAACTTCACCACCACCCGCCAGGCGGCGCGCACTCTGCTCGGGATCCAGATGGAGGGCCTGCCGATCGACTACCCGACAAGGCGCGAGCAGGAGATTTCCGCCGTGACGCTCGAGCACGCGAAGGCGGCGGCGAAGCGGATCTTCGATCCGGCGAAGCTGCTGGTGGTCGCGGTCGGCCAGAAGGACGGCCTCAAGCCCACGCGCGACGCGCCTTAGCCTTCGTCTTGATCTCCCAGTAAGGCGAATCGCCGAAGGCGCGCTTCAGATGATCCGCCAGCGCGCGCAGCTTGGCCGACGCCTGCCGGCCTTCGGCATGGGCAAGATAGATCCATTCCGCTTCGGGCTCGGTCCCGAGATCGAGCATAGTGAGGCGTCCGTCCTTGATCGCCGGCCCGGCGATGAAGGTCGGCAGCAAGGCGATGCCGAGACCCGCGACTGCCGCGTCGAGCACCATGGTGCCGTTGTTGGCGCGGAACGCCACCTGGCCGCGCACCACGACGGCGTTCCCCCTGGCGTCGATGAAGCGCCAATCCGCGGCGCCGCGGTTGGTGTAGAAGATCCCGCGATGGCGATCGAGATCGTCGAGCGATTTCGGCATGCGGGCGCGCTTGAGGTAATCCGGCGCGGCAACCAAGACGCGGCGGCTCGGCGCCAGTTTCCAGACCACCAGTCTGTTGTCGTCGATCGGGCCGCTGCGCAGGATCGCGTCGAAGCCTTCGGCCGAAGCGGACACGCGGCGATCGTCGAGATCGAGCGTGAGGGCGATGCCGGGATGCGCAGCGAGGAAGGGATAGAGCGCGGGGCCGAGATGCAGATGTCCGAAGGTGACCGGCGCGGCGATTCGGAGCGGCCCGGATAGGGTGCCGCGGCGTTCGGCGATCTCGGCGCCGGCATCCTCCACCTCGCGGGTGATCCGCGTCGCCCGTTCTAGGAAGGCGCCGCCATCCTCGGTCAGGGTGAGCTTCCGCGTGGTGCGCCGGAGCAGGATCGTCCCGAGCGCTTTCTCCAAGCCGGCCAGGCGTTCGCTGATCACCGATTTCGGCAGCCGGAGGCGGCGGGCCGCGGCGCTGATCGAACCTTCTTCCGCGATGGCCACGAAGGCGGCGATTCCGTCCAGCTTCAGCATTGTTCGCAAAATCCGGAAAGTAGAACCAATATTGGAAGTCTAATCCGGACGGGCGGGAAACGCCATTCTCTTGGTCAGCCAAACAGGAGGACATCATGGCCCGCTTGAAAGACAAAGTTGCGATCGTGACCGGCGCCAGCTCCGGCATCGGCCGGACCACCGCCAAGCTCTTCGCCGCGGAGGGCGCCAAGGTCGTGGTCGGCGCCCGGCGCAAGGAAGAGCTCGACAGCCTGGTGGCCGAGATCAAGGCGGCGGGCGGCGAAGCGGTCGCACTCGCCGGCGACGTGAAGTCGGAGGACTATGCGCGCGGCCTGGTCGCGCTCGCCGTGAAGCAATTCGGGCGGCTCGACATCGCCTTCAACAACGCCGGCACGTTCGGTGAATCAGGCCCGACCACCGGCGTCTCCGAAGCCGGCTGGAACGACGCGATCGCCACCAATCTCACCAGCGCCTTCCTCGGCGCCAAGCACCAGATCGCCGAGATGCAGAAGCATGGCGGCGGCTCGGTGGTGTTCACCTCGACCTTCGTCGGCTACAGCTTCGGCTTTCCGGGTGCCGCCGCTTATGCCGCGAGCAAGGCCGGCCTGATCGGGCTGACCCAGGCACTGGCCGCGGAGTTCGGTCCGAACAACATCCGCATCAACGCCGTGCTGCCCGGCGCCGTCGATACGCCGATGTATCAGTCGGTCAACAATTCGCCGGAGCAGCAGAGCTTCGTCACCAACCTGCATGCGTTGAAGCGCGTCGCGACGCCGGAAGAGCTGGCGCGTTCGGTGCTCTATCTCGCCTCGGACGACGCGAGCTTCGTGACCGGCACCGCGATGCTGGTCGATGGCGGCGTCTCGATCACGCGGACCTAGAGCGAACCTGCGGCACCCCCACCCCACCCTCCCCCAAAGCTGGGGGAGGGCTTTTTATTTGGTGGTGCGCTCGGGCTTCTTCGGCGGCTGGTGCTGAGTCTTCGGGGCGGCGGCACCGCCGTCGTTGACCGTGGTGCCGTCATTCCCGCCACCGAGAATGCTGTCGACCAGGCGGTCGAGCAGGCCGGGCTCGTCGGCGCTGGCGGTGGTCGTCGCCGGCCCCGCACTGGCACCGGGAAGCTGCAACGGCTCGCCGCCAGCCAAGAGCGGGCCGACCCCGGCCGGCAGCGGCAAGGGTGACGGCGGGACGCCGGCCAGGGCTTCGACCGTGTAGTCATGCCAGATATCGACCGGCAGCGAGCCGCCGGTCACCTTGTTCATCGGCTTGTTGTCGTCATTGCCGACCCAGACGCCGGTCACCAGCTCCGCGGTCAGGCCGATGAACCAGGCATCGCGGAAATTCTGGCTGGTGCCGGTCTTGCCCGCCGCCGGACGGTCGAGCTGGGCGTGTTTGCCGGTGCCCCAATCGACGGTCGCGCTCATCACATCCAGCATCTCCCGCACGGCGAGCGGCGAGGCCACCGCGCCGAGACCAGAGCCTTCGCGCTGGTAGAGCAGCTTGCCGCTGCGGGTCTGGATCTTGGTGATGCCGTAGGGCAGCACGCCCTGGCCCTTGTTGGCGAAGGTCGCGTAGGCCGCGGTCATTTCCAGCACCGTGGTCTCGCTGGTGCCGAGCGCGATGGATGCATCATTCCCAAGGGGCGTGTCGATGCCGAGCCGCTTCGCGGTCTCGATCACGTTGGCGCGGCCGCTGCGTTCCGAGAGCTGCACCGCGACGGAGTTGAGCGACCGGGCGAAGGCTTCCCGCAGCGAAACCGAGCCGTAGAACTTGTCATTGTAGTTGCCGGGCCGCCATTTCCCGATCGAGATCGGCGCGTCGACCATGAGGCTGTCCGGCGTCATGCCGTGCTCGAAGGCGTTCAGATAGACGAAGGCCTTGAAGGCGGAGCCCGGCTGGCGCATCGCCTGGGTCGCGCGGTTGTACTGGCTGTGCTTGTAGTCGACGCCGCCGACCATGGCGCGGACGGCACCATCCGGCGTCAGTGAAACCAGCGCCGCTTCGCTGGCATTCTGCTTCGGCCCGTCCTTGGCGAGAACCTGCGCCAGGTTGCGTTCGGCGATGCCCTGGCTGCGCGGATCCAGGGTGGTCTGCACCACCAGGTCCTCGTTGGTGAAGCCGATATAGGACGAGACCTGGTCGAGCGCCCAGTCGGAGAAGTAGCGCGCGACCGGCGGCATCGGCGCGTTGTCCTCGGCCGCGGTCGATTGGCTGCCCGCCTGGTTGGCCTGCTCCTCGGTGATGAAGCCGGCGTCGACCATGTTTTGAATCACGATCTGCGCCCGGGTCGCGGCCGCGATCGGGTCGTTGTTCGGGTTGTAGCGCGACGGCGCCTTGAGCATGCCGGCCAGCATCGCCGCCTGCAGCATGGTCACGTCCTTGGCCGGCCGGCCGAAATAGCGCCGCGCCGCGGCATCGACGCCGTAGGTGCCGGAGCCGAAATAGACCCTGTTCAGATAGAGCTCAAGAATTTCCGTCTTGGTGAAATTGTGTTCGAGCCAGAAGGAGAGCAGCAGCTCCTGCCCCTTGCGGTGGAGCGAGCGCTCCGGCGTCAGAAACACGTTCTTCGCCAGCTGCTGGGTGATGGTGCTGCCGCCCTGGACCAGGCTGCCTGAGGTGAGATTCACATACAGCGCGCGCAACAGGCCGACGGGATCGATGCCGTAGTGGCTGTAGAAGCGCCGATCCTCGGTCGCGAGCACCGCCGCCGGCAGCGCGCCCGACATCTGGTCCAGATGCGTGAACTCGCCGTAGAGATCGCCGTAGCTCGCGAGCAGGGAGCCGTCCGCGGCGATCAGGGTGATCGAGGGCTGCTTCTTGACGTCATTGAGGCTGCTGACGTCGGGGAGGTCGAAGGCGCACCAGCCGAGGAACAGCAGCGCGGCGAAGCCGCTCCAGATGCCGCCGACCGCGCCCCATTTCAGCCCAGCCCACATCAAGCGCCGCCGCCAGGATCTTTGCGGCGGACGCGCGGCCCTGGTCGTCGCCCCGGTATTCGTGGTCCTTCGTGCCATGCGCCTCTTCTAGCCGATTCGCCCCCGCTTTAGAATCCGGCAGGGAGGCGAAACCGCTCTTTCGGCGCCGTTATGCGCGGAAAATGGGGCGAAACCGGGGCGCCTGAATCGTCATGCCCGGGCCTTCGTTTCCGAAGACCCGGGCATCTCTCGCGGGGTGCGGAGGAGCGCCGGGTGGGGGATCCGGCGCGGACGAGCCATCTCGGCTTAGTGGGCGCTGGCGCTCCGGAGCGGGTGCACTTCGGGGCCGCGGCCGCGGTCCTTGCCGTTCTCGAGGCGCATCAGCACCTCGGTCACGCGCTGGTCGAAGGACTGCTCGGCATTGGCGCCGCCCAGTTCGAGGTCGATCACCGCCAGCACCTCGGCCCGCCAGCCGGCGGGCGCGAAGCCAAAGCGGCGGGAGCGGACGTTGCGCGAGAGCTCGATCAGCCGGATGAACAGGCCCTTCAGTTTCGGCTCGAAGGCGCAATGCTCGAACAGGCGCTCGGCGCCCCGGCCGCTTTCGTCGGCGATCAGCAGGCGCACGTTCCGGCTCGGGATCCGCGCCTGCAGCGCCAGCGCCGGCAGCAGGAAGGTGAAGTTGCCGAGGCAGAGCGCGCGGAGAATGAGACTCGTGGTCAGCAGCTTGTTGTCGGCCAGGCGCTCGACCAGGCCGCGGATCTCATCCGCCGACTGGTCGAGGGCGAAGCTGGTCAAGAGGACATGCTCGCGACCGTGCTGGATCAGGCGCGAGACCCGGTGCGCCGGGATGTCGTAGCGCTCGATCAGTTTCTGCAGCACCTTGCCGCCGACCACGGCGGTCAGGCGCTCGACGATCGCCAGCGGCAGCATGCTGCGCTGGCTGACCGCCTCGACCACCGGCAGGTTCTCGGCGAAGCGATCCATCATGCGGTGCATCGAGCCGACGTCGATCTCCGCGTTGTCGTTCGACGCGACGCGCAGCACGCAGACCTCGTCCTCGGTCTTGATGAGAGCGGTGGTCAGCGGCGCGGTCAGCTTGGAGCGCTTGGCGATGGCGCGGGCATGGCCGATCGAGTGGCGGTCGATCACCGCCAGCAGGTCCTCGTCGCTCAAGGCCAGCGACTCGGCCAGGATCGGCTCGGCGACCTCGAGCACGTCGTTGGCGAGGCGTGTCGCCAGGCGGTGGTCGAGCCAGGGGACGTTCTTCAGGAACTTCGCAAGCTCGGCGCGAATCTCGATCTCGGCTTCGGGCAGCACGCGGTCGATAATCGCGTAGGCGATCAGGCGTTCTTCCAGCCCGACGACGCCGCTGGCCAGAACCTCACCCACGCGCAG
>JAYSFH010000096.1:0-6167 GCA_041913405.1 Dongia sp.
GGAAGTTCCACATCCGCTCGTAGGTCTGGTTCCAGTGGCGGATCTCGCCGTCGTTGCCGAGCACGACAATGCCCTCGTCGATCGAATCGATGGTAACGCCGAGCAGGCTCGCGGCCTGCTGCAGGCTGGAATTCTTCGCCGCGACCAGATCGGCGTAGCTCTCCGCGGCGCGGCGCGTGCGCAGGATCTGGTCGAGCGCCATCACGCAGAGTGCTGCCAGCAGCAAGGTCACCAGCGCGATCGGCGCCAGCAGGCGCTCGATCAGATGGTGCCCCGGCTGCGGCGGGCGCCAGGTGAGATAGGCAACATGCGATCCGTCGGCGCCGACCAGCGGATGGCCGATCATGCCGGTTTCGATCGCCGCGGCGGTCTTCAATCCCTCGACCCGCGTCGCCAGCGCGATCGCGTTCAGGCTGGCGGCATCGAGCGCCGTCAGCATGACCAGCACCGGCTGCGGCGCCACCGGTCCGGAGGTCTGGGTGTAGGGCGTGACCGCGGCGGCGGCGGCGAGATAGACGGCATCGCCGCGGCCGAGCACGGCATGGACCGGCATCGGCACGTCGGTCGCGCGCGCGCGCGCCGCATCCACCAGCGCGGCGAAGCCGCCGCTGAACTCCGGCAGCGCGCCGCGCGCAAGCTCGCGCGTGCCGATGAAGCCGTAGAGCACGCGGTTGTCGCCTGCGACCGCCAGGATGCCGGTGACCTGCGGGTAGCTCGCGGGAATGGTGAGCGGGCCGATGTTGTCGCGGGCCCAGTTCGGCGAGAAGCGGATCGCCAGATTCTCCACCGCGGAATCCCACCAGGCATAATCGCGTGCGATCGATTCCAGGGTCTTCGAGCGGTCGGTGACCTGGCCCGACATTTCCATCAGCGAGGTCTGGGCCGCCTCGCGATCGAGCCCGACGCCGCCGAGATAAGTGAGGCCGAAGACCGCGCCGACGCCGATCGCGAACAGCATCAGCACCGGGGCCGCCGGACGCCAGCGGTCGAGCCAGCGGCGCAGATGCGCCCCGCCCCCGGCGGAAACGCCGCGCGCGCTTCCGCTGAAGGGATTCTGGTCCTGCCGTTGTCCTTGAGCCACCCGCTCTTCCGATCTCGCCGGAGATGGGCGCGCAGTCTAACAGCGGCCCCCTGGCGGTTCACGGACATATACGGTTAGGAACGCTGGGTCCAAGCTTTCCTATGCTTGGCCTGGCCCTCGGCAGGCTTGTCTCGATTCCCGGAACCGGGTCCCGGAGAAAGTTCGAAATTGAACAGTTGCCGCGCTGCAACAGCAGCCACTTCTATATTATATGACAATAGCTTAGCTGGTAAATGTAGAGTCACTTTAGATGCTTGACTTTTCGCTTGTGCAGCATCATCTTTTGCAGTGCGACAACGGAAATCTCCCCTGACAGTACGTTGTCGCGGCGCCCCTCATGGGCGTTTCCTCCCAGAACTTGGGCCGTGCCAGACGCACGGCCCTTTTTTTTGAAACGTTTCAATCGTGCTGCGGTTCGCCGTTCAGTCCTGCGGCAGCGAGGCGTCGCCGTCGCCGAGCGCGCGCTGCATCAGCACGCTGTCTACCCAGCGCCCGAACTTGAAGCCGACCGCGCGGAAGGTGCCAACCGGTGTGAAGCCGAGGCTGGCGTGGAGCGCAATCGAGGCACGGTTGGCGCTGTCGCCGATCACCGCCAGCATCTGCCGCTTCCCCGCCGCCGTGGCGCGCTCGATGAGCGCCGCCAGCAACTGCCGCCCGATGCCGCGCCCGGTGGCGGTCGGATCGAGATAGACCGAATCCTCGACGCTGAAGCGATATGCGCTGCGCGGCCGATAGGGTCCGGCATAGGCATAGCCCAGCAGCCGCTCCTGCTCGCAGGCGACGAGATAGGGCAGGCCGATTTCGACGATGCTGCGCCAGCGCCGCTCGAACTCGGCGAGATCGGGCGGCACTTCCTCGAAACTCGCGGCGCCGTGCAAGACATGGCCGGCATAGATCTCGCGCAAGGTCGCGAGATCGCCGGCAGCGGCGGGGCGAAGGGTGACGCTCAACGCCGGCGGATCAGGGCCGGCGCCTCGCGGGCCAGCATGGCGATCAGGCGTTCCAGGCGCGCCTTGATCTCCTGGAACTGCGGGAGACGCTCCAGTGTCTGCTCGTCCATATAGATCGAGCGATTGATCTCGATCTGCAGCACGTGGATGCCTTCGGTCGGCCGCCCGTAGTGCTGGGTCACATAGCCACCGGAATAGGGATTGTTGCGGCGGACATTGGCGCCCTCCTTGCGGAGATGCGTCTCGGCCGCGGCGGTGACCGCATCGGCGCAGGAGGCGCCGAAGCAATCGCCGAGCACGAAATCCACCCGCGACCGCCCGAGATCGCGCTCGCCCTGCCCTCCGACCGAGGGCATCGAATGGCAGTCGATCAGCAGGCACCCGCCGAACCGTTCCCGCGTCTCCTGCATCAGCGCGGAGAGCGCCTGATGATAGGGGCGATAGCAGCGCGCGATCCGCTGCTCGGCTTCGGCGAAGGGCAGCTTGCGGCCGTAGATCTCGCGGTCGTTGGCCGCGAGCCGCGGGATGCTGCCGAGCCCGGCGGCGACCCGCGGCGAATCGGTGATCGCGGCCTCCGGCAGCCGGTCCTCGAACATGACGGGATCGAGCTCGAAGGCCTCGCGGTTGGCATCGACATAGACCCGCGGGAACAGTGCCTTCAGGACCGGCGCGCCATGGCTGGGCGCCGCGGCGATCAGCTCATCGACATAGCAGTCTTCGCTGAGGCGCAAGGTGGCGCGGTCGAGCTTGGACATCTCGAGAAAGTCCGCCGGATAGCGGTCGCCGCTGTGCGGCGAGGCCAGCACCAAAGGCGTGCTCTGCCGGGCCGGACGGCTGATCTCGAATGCCGCCGGGCCTTCGGCTTCGATCCGCCCGCCGACGTCCTGGGGGGCGGCGGCTTCCGGAGCAGCTTGGGTTTTGGGCAGGGCCGTGCCGTTGCTCATGCTCATAGATTTAGTGAATTCCGCGCGGGCTGTCAGCGCCTGGATGACAATGGTTTGCAGGAACCAATAAAGCGGTTGATTTCCGGTGCTTGCAAAGCGCCGGAGGGGGTGGTATCTCGCGTGCCGCCGGCCAAACCGGCACCCAGCCCAGCGGCCCCGCGCCCTGGGTCGCGTTTTCCAAAAACGCTGTGATATCGGGCGGTTAGCTCAGCGGGAGAGCACTACGTTGACATCGTAGGGGTCACTGGTTCAATCCCAGTACCGCCCACCATCGCTTCCCGACGCCCTCGCCCATGTGACGTCGCGGCCCTTCAGCGCAGTCGGCTCGGTTTCTTCATTCCACTGGCGTGATCCGTCCGTAGGGAACGCTCGTATAACCGCAGAAGGCCGGGTCACACGCCGACCGGGCCAATCTCGATAGCGGAGCGTCGGGACCCATGCGACAGAGCCGAAGCGTCAGACGGATCTTGGCTGCCCTGGTCGTACTTGCCGCAACGGACGTACCGAGCGGCATGCGGCAGGCCCAGGCCGACCCACAGGCGGCTCAGATCGACCCACTGCAACTCTATGGGCCGGAGCTGAGCTTCGACGTTCTGCGCAACGGCGAGAAGATCGGCGAGCACACCGTCGCGTTCCGCAAGACAGCCGACAGCATGCGGGTCGAGTCTCGCTCCGAGCTCGAGGTCAATGTGCTGTTCCTGACCGCGTACAGCTTCAGCTACCATTCGGTCGAGGATTGGCGGCGCGGCGAGTTGACCCGTCTCGAGGCCACGACCAATGACGACGGTGAGCTGCGGCGCGTCGAAGCGCGGCGCGAAGGCGACGCTTTGAAGGTCCGGGCCGATGACGAAGAATGGCATGGCACCGCACCGCTCTGGCCCACCACACACTGGAACATCGCGCAGACCTCGGCCCCGGCGCTGCTCAACACGCTGACTGGAGGCCTCAACCGCGTGGACGTGAAAGAACGCGGTGTCGAGACCGTGATGCTGCCCGACGGCCCCCGCCAGGCGCGCCGCTTCGTCTATTCCGGGGATCTGTCATGCGAGTCCTGGTATGACGCGGACAATCGCTGGGTCAAGCTGCGGTTTGCCGCGGAGGACGGCTCGACGATAGAGTATGTCTGTCAAAATTGCGGCGAGCGTAATAAATCTCTCACGTCCCCGACACAGCAAGCCGACGCTGCCGGCAGTCTCAATGCTTCGTCCACGAAACCGACGCCGCGGGAGTGATTACTCGGCAGCGATTTTCGCCGGTCCATCCGCCAAGGCATCAGCGCCCTGTTCGAGACCGGAAGCTGCTTGCTGATTGCGCAGCGGCCAGCGCTGAAAAACCAGCGTCGCTTCGCCGACGGCAATGCCCCACTTGCTCACCCGGGCGCGGTTCATCAGCACTCCATCGGGCTGCAGGAACATCCAATCGTCGAACGACACCCGCCAAGTGCCATCGCCGACCTTGAGATCCATCTCATAGCGCCAGTTGAGCGCATTCCCGGAAGCGACGCCCCTCGCCTCGCCGATCACGTCGCCGGCGCGGCCCTTGTAGCCGTCCGGACCGTCCTTGGTGATGCGCCAGACCCGCTGGTCGGTTTCACCGTCGGAATAGCGGAAGTTCTCCTCCATGACGAAGACCCCGCCCTGCCAGGAGCCGTCGATGTCGACGACGAACTGCCGGCGCAGGTTGCCGAAGCGATCCTCGAAAATGCCCCAGCCGCGGGTCTTGCCGAGGAAGAACTCCTCGACGCGGAATTTGGGTTCTGCATCGGCGAACTGCTCTGGCTTCATGCTGCTGCATCCTGTCAAAGTCGCCAGCAAGAGCAGCAGCCCTGCAACACCCACTCTCGCTGACAGCATCGCGTTTCCCGTCTATTCGGCCTGGTCCAGGCGCCGCCCCAGCCGCCGCCGGATCGCCGTCTGGCGCCGGGCGGTGAGCGGATGGCCCCAGATGATGGCGATCGATATGAGCTTGAGTACGATGGGAATGAGAGCGTAGATCACCACCAGCCCCAGGAGCGCTTGCGGCGGATTGGCGCTGTTGTTGGCGTCGAAGCCGAGCCAATCCAAAGCCGGAAACGCGAACCCTACGGCCCCGGCCAAGGCCAGCTTCGACACCATGCTCCAGAGCGCGAACAGGATGCCGGCGCGCGGCCGTCCGAACTTCCAGGCGTCGTAGTCGACAAGATCGGCCTGCATGGCGGGCGGCAGCGCCAGGTCGGCGCCGAGCGCTGCTCCAGTCACGATGCAGACCACCAGGAAGATCGGCCATTGCCCCGGTGCGATGAACGGAACCACCACGAAGGCGGCGCAGCAGATCAGCATCGCCACACACCAGGTCCGGTGCTTGCCGAGGCGCCGGCTGAGCCACAGCCAAAGCGGGATCGCCCCAATACCGGCGGCGAAATAGGCGAAGATCAAGGCGCCTTGCAGCATCTCGCTGACCTGCAAGCCTTGACGCACATAGAGCGGGAACAAGGCTGCCGGCAGGCCATTGGCCAGGCCGTTCAGGAACCAGGCGATGGTCAGGCGCAGGAAGGGGCGATTTCGTTGCAGGCCGGTCATCAAGGTGGCGGCATCGAGCCTGACTGCGGCGCGGCCCGCTCCGTCCGGTTCAGGCACCAGCCACAGCAACAGCACCAGGCTTGGCGCTCCGATCAGAATGGCTGCAACACCGACCGAGGCCTGCGCCTCGCCCGAAGACCAGCCGAGATGTGGCGTCGCCGCCGAGATGGCGCCGGCCGCCAGCACGCCGAACAGGCCGGCGCCTTCGCGCACCGCGGTGATGCGCGCGCGTTCATGATAGTCAACCGAGAGCTCGGCCCCCCAGGCGGCGTAGGGGATCGCCACCAGCGTCCAGCCGAGATAGAGCAGCGACGCCCAGAGCAGCAGATAGAACGCGCTGGCTCCGGCCGGCGGCAGGAACAGCTGCATCATCGCGTAACCGCCAAGCAGCGCGCCCAATGCAATCCAGGGTTTGCGCCGCCCGAAGCGCGTGGGACGGCCGTCGCTGAGCAGGCCGATCAGCGGGTCGGTCACGACATCGAGCAGCCGCGCGCCCAGCATCGCTGCGCCGACCGCGCTCAATGAAAGGCCGACCGCGGTCGCGTAGTAGCTCGGCAGCTGCACATAGACCGGGATGGTCGGGATCGCCAGCGCAATGGCCGGCATGCCGTAGACCAGGAGCTTCCAGATCGGC
>JAYSFH010000096.1:6177-10172 GCA_041913405.1 Dongia sp.
TGACCGCCGCATCCGGTGCTGGTCAGCGATCGGCGTCGACCTGGCGATGATGCAGCGCGTGATGGGGCGGCCCACTTCCTTGACTCCTCCCGGAACGAGACGGGTCCGGCTGTCCCGTCGCGTCGTTACGTCGCGCCCGGCATGCTGGATCACCGCGCCGGGGCGAGATCGAAGCGCGGCGGCGTGGCCGTATACGAGCGCGGACGGGGTTGAATCGTTGTCCCCGGTCACCACATCAGGCGTCCGAAGATTTCTGTAGGAAGGCCGCGCCCGTGATCGATTCCAAGAAGCTTCTGACCGACTTCCTTGGGCCCAACGCCGCGGGCGTCCTGGATCAGGCCATGGGCAAGGCCAAGGTCGCCGCCGGCCGGGTGAACAACAGCAAGACCGGCACATTCGCGGCCGGCGCGGCGGCTGGTGGCATTCTCGGCCTGCTGTTCGGCTCGAAGAAAGCGAAGAAGCTCGGTGGAAACCTGCTGACCTATGGCGGCGCCGCAGTGCTCGGCGGGCTGGCCTACAAGGCCTGGCAGAACTGGCAGCAGGACAAACCGGTCGCAGGCGCAGGTAGCACCACTGGGTTCACGCCGGCGCCCCGCGAAAGCGCCTTCGATCCGGATAACGGCAGCGCTGCAGACGGAACACCTTTCGCGCTCGCCCTGGTGCGCGCGATGATCGCCGCCGCGAAGGCCGACGGTCATATCGATGCCGACGAGCAGCGCGCGCTGTTTCAACGCATCGAGACGCTCGGCCTCGATGCCGAAGCCAAGGCCTTCGTGTTCGACGAACTCTCCCGTCCCACCAATCTCGACGCCATCGCCGCCCTGCCGCGCAACCAGGAGCAGGCGACGGAAATCTGGCTGGCCTCACGTCTCGCCATCGACCCCGACGACGCCCGGGAGCAAGCCTATCTTGCGGCGCTCGGGGCCAAGCTCGGGCTACCGCCGGCGCTGCTGGCACATCTTGAAAGCCAGGCTGTCCTCGCCCTGCCGGCCCCGGGCGCGGAGACCCGCGCTTCGGCCTAGGCCCATTCCGGGCGGGACCTCTCGTTTCTACGACTGGGCCTTCCCGGTCCGAATGAGTTCGCCCAGCAGCCGGTTGGGAAAGCGCCGTTTCTGCACGATGGCGTAGAATGTCTCGGTCACGTCCGGTATCCGGCAGTGCTCGACCAGGACGCCCGCTTCGAGCTCGTCACGCACGACGATGGGGGGCACCAAGGTCATCCCCTCTCGCTCGCGCGCCAGCAGTCGCAGCATCGCCATGTCATCGACTTCAGCCAGTATGATCGGCCGGATCTCCGCCAGCTCGAGAACCCGGTCGAACGCGACGCGGATATCGCTGTCGAGGCTCGGCAGCAGAACCGGTTCCGACCGCAGGTCTTCGGGAAACCTGAACCTGCGCTTGCCGCGTCGCGGGCGCCCGACCAGGCTGACCGGCTGCGCGTTGAGCAGGTGATTGCGCAAGGAAGAGCGCGCGTCGCGCGGCGCCGCGCTGTTGGCAAGAACGACGTCGAGGGCATGGGCTTCGAGCTGCGCCAGCAGATCACGGATGTTGCCCGAGCGAACGATCAGCTCGACATCCGATCGGCCGACCAGGGGCCGGAGGAACTCGAGCTGGAAATTGCGCGACAATGTCGTCAGCGCGCCGACCCTGAGAATCTGGCGACTGGCCGCCGGCTGGCCACGCAGGATGCTCATCAATTCATCGCCGGCCTTGAACACGGTATCGGCGTAGTCGAGGGCGATCCGGCCGGCTTCCGTCAGGATCAGTTTCTTGCCCACGCGCTCGAACAGCGGATGGTCCATCTGCTGCTCGAGCTTTTGAATTTGCACGGAAAGCGCCGACTGCGAGAGATTCATCCGCTCGGCCGCACGGGTGAGGCTGCCCTCATGGGCAACGGCCCAGAAGTAGCGCAGGTGGTTGTAGTTCAGGCCCCTCATATCGTTCTATTAAACAGAACGAAATTTCAAAAACAATGAATTTTTCGAGAACCCGAGGTTCGGATACCAATCGCTGCCCGTTGATCGCGTTGAAGGGGAGCTTGGCATGCCGATGGAACTCCTGCCGCTGCTGGCGCCGGCGACATTGTTGCTGGCCGGAGGGATCGGCTTTCTGAGCAAGGGGCGACGGCCCAGGCTCATCCCGGCACTGGCCGAAGCCGCTTCGCTGCTGGCGCTGCTCGTGGCCATCCTGTCGACTTTCTTCCTGGTGGATGGAGCGAGCCTCCGGCACGCAGATGCAGTCGGCCTGGAGGGAATTGTCCGGCTCGACGCGGTCAGCGCGACCATGCTGCTCTTGGTCACCTTCATCGGATGGGTGGTCGTCCGCTATGCCCGGACCTATCTCGACGGCGAGGCCCGGCAGGCCATCTTCACCGGCTGGCTGTGCTTGACCCTTGCCGCGGTGTTGCTGCTGGTGACGGCAGGCAACCTTTTCCAGCTTGTCGTCGCCTGGATCGCCACCAGTCTCTTTCTGCACCAGCTTCTCCTGTTCTATCCGGAGCGGATCGGCGCCCGGCGCGCCGGCCGCAAGAAGTTCGTGACGGCGCGGCTCGGCGATGCCGCCCTGGTCGGCGGTGCAGGATTGCTGATCGCCGCCTACGGCACGGCCGATATCGCCTCGATCCTGGCGTCGGCACGCGCTGGTTCGGGCGGGACGCCGGCGCTCGGCGCGGCGGGACTCCTGGCGCTCGCGGCAGCGCTGAAATCGGCCCAGTTTCCGACCCACGGCTGGCTCACCGAAGTGATGGAGACGCCGACGCCGGTCTCGGCGTTGCTGCATGCCGGGGTGATCAACGCCGGCGGTTTCCTGCTGGTTCGCTTCGCCGACGTCATGCTGCTGGCGCCCGGCGTGCTGGCCGCGCTGGTCATGATCGGCGGTTTCACCGCGCTGTTCGGCAGCCTGGTCATGCTGACGCAGCCGACTGTGAAGACCTCGCTTGCCTGGTCCACCGTCGCCCAGATGGGGTTCATGATCCTGGAATGCGGGCTGGCGCTGTTTCCTCTGGCCCTGCTGCACATCGTCGCCCATTCGCTATACAAGGCGCATTCCTTTCTCGCATCCGGCGGCGCGGTGGAGCGGGTCGCCGCGATCCGCCGGCCGGGGCCGGTCGCCGTGCCCAAGGCAGGGGCGGTTGCCCGCGCTTTCCTCGCCGCGATCGGCATCTACCTCGCCGTCGGTCTCGCCTTCGGCTTCGCGCAGAAATTCCCGCAGGCCATTGCGCTGGGTGCCATCCTGATCTTCGGCGTCGCCTATATGCTGGCCCAGGGATTCGCCGACACGGCGCCGAGGGCGCTCACGCGGTGGACGGCGGCTTTCGCGATCGGCACATCGGTCGCCTATTTCGCGCTGCAGGCCGCGGCGACGCGCATCACCGCGGGGATTCTACCACCGCCGCCCGTGCCCGGCGCGCTGGAATGGACACTCATTGCGCTGGCAGTGCTCAGCTTCGGCCTGGTCGCCGTCGTGCAGGCAATGTTTCCGCTCTGGGCCTACCACCCTGCCGCCGCCGGCCTGCGCGTCCACCTGTCGAACGGCTTCTACGCAAACGCAATCTTCGACCGATGGCTCGGCGGCTGGTCGTTGCGTCGCACGACTTGATCGGCAAGGGGACGGACATGAGACAAGAGAGCATTCGACCCAGGCATGTGCCTGCAGACTGGGCACTCGTCATGGACCGCGCCGCGCGGGCGATCCCGCCGGCCTGGCCGTTGGCTACGAGTGTCGCGGTCAACCCATTCCTCGGCCAGACGGATGTGGGCCTCGCTGAGGCGGGCGCAAGGCTCGCGCGCGTTGCCGGCGCGCCGGTCACCATGCCGCGCAGCTGGTATCGTGCGAAGATCGCGGCCGGCACCATCTCCGACGCGGACCTCGCCGCCGCCCTGGCGCGAGCGCCGGCCGATCGGAGGCCGGCCGACCTTGCCGCACTGAAGGCGGCGATCGGACTCGATCCGGCGCCCCCGCGCGCCTTGCCGACGATCGCCGACCTCGCCGCCGGC
>JAYSFH010000097.1:0-10085 GCA_041913405.1 Dongia sp.
CGCCGCGCCACCCGCCATTGCCAGAGCGTCAGCAGCGGCGTCACGATCAGCTCCATCGTCAGCGCCGCCAGCATCACCGGCGAGGGCGCGCCTTTCGCGAACAGCGACAGCAGCCTTCCCACGCCACCGACCACCACGATCATGCTGAGCAAGGTGAACTGCACCCGCTTGCGCTCGATCCCCGGGATAGACGCGGCATAGCCGAGTCCGATCCCGAGCAGCAGTCCGGAGAGATAGCGGAAGTGGCTGTCGAGATCCGCCCCGCCGCCGTCGCCCGCGCCGATCAGCGCCGGCCCCAGCACCAGGCCGGCGCCGCCGGCCGAGATCGGCACCAGGCAGCAGACCGCGACCGCCAACTGCAGCAGCCGCTTGCTCATCTGTCTGCCCGCGTGTCGCATCTCCCCTACCCGATCCTAGACTTCAGATCGCCTATTATGGATCGTCATGGTCCGCGAAGGCGGACCATCCACGAGTTTCGTGGTGCCGATCCGGAAAGCTTGCACTCTACCCGCCGAACACCGCGGCATAGCGCTCCGGTTTGAAGCCGATCTCGATCTTCGCCCCGGTCTCGACCACGGGCCGCTTGATCATCGACGGCTGCGCCAGCATCAGCGCGATCGCCTTGGCCTCGTTGAGGTTCTCCCGGTCGGCCTCATCCAGCTTCCTGAACGTGGTCCCGGCGCGGTTCAGCACCGTCTCCCACCCGGCCGCCTTGCACCACTTCTGCAACGCCGCCTTGGTGACGCCTTCCTTCTTGTAGTCATGGAAGTCATAGGCGACGCCGTGCTTCTCCAGCCAGGTGAAGGCCTTCTTCATCGTGTCGCAGTTCTTGATGCCGTAGATCTTCGCGGCCAAGCCTCGTCTCCCACGCCAATCCTTGAGAATGTGGGAGGATGAAAGCAGCAGCCGGGCGGGGATGTCGAGTCCCGCCTTACCGCCGTTCCGCAAAGCCGATGGCCACCACGATCACTGCGATGCCGGCGAGCTGCGCTGCGCTCAGCGTCTGGCCGAAACACCACCAGTCGATCAGGATGGCGACCGCCGGATAGACGAATTGCAGCACCGCGATCCGCCCGGCGGCGAGCCGCGCCGTGCCCTCATAGATCAGCGCATAGGCAAGGCCGGTGTGAATGAGCCCGAGCCCCGCCAGCCAGGCCCAGGACGGTCCCCATGCCGGCCATCCCGCCTGCATCAGCCAGGGTGCCAGTGCCACGGTCCCGACCGCGCATTGCCACCAGGCCAGCTGGCCCATCGGCAATGTGCCCCGCCGCCGGGCGATCACCGTGACGCCGGCGGGGCAGAAGGCGCCGACCAGGCAGGCCGCGATCCCGAGTCCGTAGCCGGAGCGCACCGCGCCTGCCGAATGCTCCAGCACGCCGGCGGCGAGCACCAGCCCGACGATCGCGGCGGAGACCGCCCCGATCTGCCGCGCGCCGATCCGCTCGCGCAGCGAGGCGGCGCTCAGCACCAGCACCCAGAGCGGCTGGAGATGAAACAGCACCACTGCAACGCCGGTCGAGGTCCGCGCGATCGCAAAGAAGAACAACCCCCAGGCCGCCACCATCGACACCGCCGCAGCGACGACCCAGAGCACATCGCGCCGTCGCGGCAGCAGCGCCCGCAGCCGCCCGCGCGCGATCATCCAGGCCGTCAACCCGATCAGGCCGAAGGCGCAGCGAAACCAGGTCGTGGTCACCGCATCCGTCCCGGCCCCGGCCACGAACACCCCGATCGTGCCGAGCAGCACGCCTCCGAGCACGAAGGCCGGCAGGCCCCCGCCGCGCGGCGCGGCTTCGGCGATCGCGCCGGCGGCGGGAGTGTTCGCCGTCATCCGTGGAACTCTCATCTCCCGCTCCCGAATCCACTGGCCAATCGCATCTGAGATTCCCCTCTCCCCTTGTGGGAGAGGGTTGCGAAGGCTTAGCGAGCGCAAGCGAGCTTTAGCCGCAGCTGGGTGAGGGGTCGCGCGCCGAGGCGCGCGCGCACCGGAGGTGCGCACCCCTCATCCAACTCCGGCTAGGCGCGGCTGTCGCCTCGCCAAGCCTGCGTATCCTTCTCCCACGAGGGGAGAAGGGCTTCTGCGATTCACCATGCCCTCGACAGCACCATCCGAAAAACGGATAATTCGAAACACCTGTATTCGATCCTCGAAAGCCGCCGCTATGCCCCAGGACCTCCAACTCGACTGGCTGCGCTGCTTCGTCGCCGTGGTCGACACCGGCTCGCTCTCGGCGGCGGCCCCCGAGCTCTACCGCTCCCAATCCGCGGTCAGCATGCAGTTGAAGAAGCTCGAACAGGCCCTCGGCCACCGCGTCCTCGACCGCGGCGCCGGCCGCCTCGCGCTCACCGCCCAAGGCCACGCCCTGCTCACCTATGCAAGACGGATCCTCGACCTCCACGCCGAAGCGCAGGCGGCAATCGCCGGCGGCGAAAACTTGATCGGCCGGGTGCGCCTCGGCGTGCCCGACGACTACGCGGCGAAATACCTGACGCCGGTGCTGAAGCGCTTCGCCCCGCGCCAGCCCCAAGTCGAGATCGAGCTCACCTGCGAGCAATCCACCAGCCTGATCCCGCGCGTCGCCCGGGGCGAGATCGACCTCGCCTTGGTCTCACGCCAGGACGCGCGCGCCGGCACGCTGCTCTTCCACGAGCCCCTGGTCTGGGTGGGATCGCCGCAATTCCAGCTCTGGCGCCACGACCCCCTGCCGATCGCGGTCTACGAGGAAACCAGCCTCGCCCGCCGCCACGCCGTGAAGGCGCTGGCCCAGCAGGGCCGCGCTTTCAAGATCGTCTACAACAGCTCCAGCCTCGCCGGCCAGATCGCCGCCGTCGAAAGCGGCCTCGCCATCGCCGTGCTGACCCAATGCAGCGTGCCGGACGGCCTCGACGTGCTGGGGAGAGAGCAGGGCCTCGGCCCCCTGGAGCCGATGCAAGTCGCCGTCCACCGCAGCAAAGCCTCGCGCGGGGAGAAGGCGGTGGACATGCTGCATGGGCTGCTGGTGCGGACGCTAAGATCGGCCCCGGCAGCCTAGGGGGACGAACTCAAGAAACGCGCCCCTATGTTCTCCCTCTCCCAAGATGGGGGGAGGGTTGGGGAGGGAGTTGACATGTCCGCCGAAGCCTTGGCGGAGGCGGATGCAGCCTGAATTCTCAAGAAGCGGAGAACAACTTGCGAACTGTGATAATGTGCAAATACACTGAGCACGGACTGACTCGCATGGGCGTCCCCAGCTCCACCGTGTACATGGCGAACCCGGTGCGCGAGGATGATCGTTCCACTAACCAACTGGCAGTATGCGGACCATGGCGCGTGGCGAATTGATGAAAAAGCTGCTGGCGAGTTATGGCCGGGACGAGGAGTTCCGAGCAATAGCCGAGCAGATAATTGATGAAGAAGAGAAGAAGAATAATCGTGTTCTAGCGAGATCTTTGCGGCGGACATTAGAAGGTGGCCCTTCGCGCCCAAATCAGCCACGAGCCCTTGCGCCGCTAATCCCGTTTCCGGAGGCGGCTGCGGACTATATTGAGTTGATCGAACCGACTCACACGAAGCAAGATATAATCCTCAGCGCAGAGAACGTGAGGGTCTTCATCGGACTCTTAAAGGAATTTCGAAGGTCCGACGAAATTCGGCGCCGTGGCCTTCCGGTTAGAACAAAGCTCTTGTTTTGCGGCCCTCCGGGTTGCGGAAAGACTTTGTGTGCAGAAATTTTTGCCGCCGAACTGGGGCTGCCGATTTACGTCGTTAAGCTTGATCGGTTGATTTCTTCGTATCTTGGAGAGACTGCCGCAAATGTACGCAAGATCTTTGAGTTTGCGCGCAAGCAGCACTGCGTATTGTTCTTTGACGAGTTTGATGCACTCGCGCGAGCGCGAGACGATACCGGTGAACACAACGAACTGCGAAGGGTAGTCAACAGCTTACTAATATTCATCGACCGAATTACTCCGAAGGGTTTTCTTGTCGCGGCCACAAATCTTGACCGAGCACTCGACGCCGCTGTCTGGCGTCGATTCGACGAAGTGATCTGGTTCGACAAGCCCAATCGGCGAATGGTCGAGCGGTTCTTAAAGATGAAATTCAAGAATGTGCCGCTGACGTTCAACCCTTTGACATACGCCTCCGAGCTCGAAGGATATTCTTATGCAGATATTAATCGTGTGTCCGTTCAAGTCATTAAAACGGCGATCATTGAAAAACGAAGAGACGTCAGGGAGAGTGATTTCCGTCTTGCGCTCGCTGAGGAACGGCGTCGCAAGCATGGTAGCGCTCGTCTGATGCAGAAGCCCTAACGCTGTCGCGATGCCTCGCTACGACCACCTAGAGCTTCTTCGGCTACCGGAGCGCTTCGCGCGCAGGAAGAACCCGGGAGGTGGCCGACCTCCTCCGCGCGACCCGGCTGCTCATAGCGCAAGACTCGCAAGCGAGCTGGATCAAGCGGTTCAGGCCCAGCAAAGACGGCGTAGGCCGGATGCCGTCGATCCGGCGCTGATTCTGCGCGTTCAGATGTCAGGCCCGCTCCTCGAAGAAGATTGGAATCGCGTAGGCTTGACAGTGCTGTCCAGCGACGACGATCGTACTCTTGTACTTTTCTCTTCCACTGAAGAAATGGCGCAATTCCGTGCGCGGATTGCTGCTTACGCGCGTGGCGCTCAACCCGGACGCAATGCGCCGGCATTTAATTCGTTTGTGGCCGGCATTCAGTCGATTGAAGCTATTGCGCCAAGCGACCGGATAGGGACTAGGGCGCGCGAGGCCGGTTTCAACGAAGTGTCCAACTTCCTGGATGGTGCAATTTATACGATCGATGTTGAACTCTGGGATCTTGGCCGCCGCGAAGTCCGACTACAGAAACTGAATGACATCGTCGCTTATGCAATCGCAAGAAATGGAGAAGAACTAGATCGCTATATCGGCCCGTCGATCACCATTGCTCGCTTGCGATGTGACGGCGCTCTCATCCGCACGCTTCTTGCAATTGAGGAAATTGCGGACCTAGATTTTCCGCCCGCACCGGATCTCACCACCGGAGCCTTAGTTGAACTGGCACTCGGAGACGAGTTGCCTGAGCTTGGTGAAGTTTCTGACGATGCTCCAATCATTGGTGTGATAGACAGCGGAATAACTGATCACCCCCTGATCGAAGATATTATCGTTGGCTCAATAGGAGTTCCTGATGAGCTCGGTACAGCTGATGATTTTGGACATGGAACGCGAGTTGCAGGTATTGCGATCTTCGGCGATTTGCGATCTCAGCTCACTGATGGCTTGTTAGCTCGAGGAGCTCGACTCTGCTCCGCAAAAGTAGTCGACGAAAATGGTCATTTCCCAGATCGGCGTCTTACACCCGGTCAGATGCGAGAGGCGATTACGCGTTTGAACCAAGACTTTGGGTGTCGGATATTCGTCATAGCGCTGGGTGACCGAACGAAAGTCTACGATGGTGGCAAAGTTGGACCCTGGGCGGCGACTTTGGATGAACTGGTTGCAGAGCTGGACGTAGTTATCATCGTCTCCGCAGGCAATCGCGACAGTATCCGAACTGGCAACCGAATCGAGCAGGCCGTCACAGAGTATCCTGCTTATCTACTGGAGCCTTCGAACCGGCTCGTTGAGCCTGCCGGGGCAATGAATGTTGTTACAGTCGGTGCAATTGCTCACGGCAACGGACTAGCCCCGGACATTGCCGCAGATGCGGGAGTACGACCCATCACGTCGGCTGAAGAACCGTCTCCCTTTACTCGGGTGGGGCCGGGCCTTCGCGGGGGAGTTAAACCCGATTTTGTCGATTTTGGTGGAACTCTCATATTCGATCCAGCGGTCCGTCGGCTGCGAGGTGCGCCGGACGTTGCCGAGGCTGGGATGATGTCGCTGTACTTCCGGCCAGTAGATCAACTCTTCACCACAGCCTCGGGAACATCGTTCGCGGCGCCTCTAGTCGCAAATAAGGCAAGTCAAATTCTGACTCAGTTCCCCGACGCATCCGCAAATTTGGTGCGTGGGCTCTTGGCGACTGGTGCATCCTTGCCGCCTGCGGCCGAGGCCCGACTCAATCTTCTTAGCGCCGAAGATCAGCGAGCTATCTGTGGGCATGGTCATATTGATCTCGAACGCGCGGCGTTCTCCGATGATGCTCGCGTATCTTTGTATGCAGAGGACGAACTGGAAGTCGATCACTTCGCGGTTTACCAAGTGCCAATTCCTGAGCCCTTTCAGACCGAACGAGGCCGCCGCACGGTTCGGGTAACTCTTGCGTACGATCCGCCAGTCCGTCATACGCGCCGCGACTACGCTGGGAACACTATGGGGTTTCGCTTAATTCGGGGATGCGATCCTGACCTAATATTTGAGCACTTCCGGCGTCGTGTTGTGGCGGAGGAAGGTGCTTTTCCCGAAATGGCGCCCAGATTCAACTGCAAACTCAGTCCCACCCCCACACTTCGGGAGAGGTCAAGTCTTCAGACTGCGACGGTCGTCTTTCAAAGGAACATCAGTCAGTATGGGGACAACTACTATTTGGTAGTTCGGTGCGCGGGCGGATGGGCTGCGGAAAGCAATCCCCGGCAGGCCTTCGCTGTCGTGGTCGAAATCGCCCACGAGGCGGAACTGCAACTGTATGAGCGGCTACGCCAGCGGGTCAGAGTTCAAGTATAATAAGGCTTGTTGCTGCACCCGCGATCATTGAGCCAGCCTCCATTCTCTTGCGTAACTGGTTCGAAGCGGTAGGAAGCCGCTTACGATCCCGCAGGGTCCAGCCACCCGCCTCACTTCTCCCCCGGATACCCCACGCCCTTCGTCGTAAACCGCTGCCCCCCGCGCGGTTGCCGCCCGGCCCGCTGCTTCGGCCGCGGCTTCCCATCGACCTTCTCGACCCACCCCGCCGGCTGATGCGCCGGCACGAGCTGCTCCTCGCGCGAGCCGATCAAATCCCCGCGCCCCATCTTCTGCAGCGCCTCGCGCAAAACCGGCCAGTTGTCGGCATCGTGATACCGAAGGAACGCTTTGTGCAGCCGGCGCTGCGTCAGCCCCTTCACCGCGCGCACTTCCTCGCTGGCGCCATGCCGCACGGCCTTCAGCGGGTTGACGCCGGTGTGATACATCGCGGTCGCGGTCGCCATCGGCGAGGGCAGGAAGGTCTGCACCTGGTCGGCGCGGTATTTGTTCTTCTTCAGCCAGAGCGCGAGGTTCATCATGTCCTCGTCGGTCGTGCCGGGATGCGCCGCGATGAAGTAGGGGATCAGGTAGTATTTCTTGCCGGCCTTCTTCGCCGCCGCCTCGAACATTTCCTTGAACCGGTCATAGGCGCCGATCCCCGGCTTCATCATCTTGTCGAGCGGCCCGCGCTCGGTGTGCTCGGGCGCGATCTTCAGGTAGCCGCCGACATGGTGCGTCACCAGCTCCTCGACATACTCCGGGCTCTGGATGGCGAGGTCGTAGCGTACGCCGCTCGCCACCATCACCTTCTTCACACCCTCGGTCTCCCTGACCTTCCGATACAGCCGGATAAGATCGTCATGGCTGGTGTTGAGGTTGGGGCAGATCTCCGGGAAGACGCAGGAAGGCCGGCGGCAGGCGGCCTCGATCTTCGGGTCCTTGCAGGCCATGCGGTACATGTTGGCGGTCGGCCCGCCGATGTCGGAGATGACGCCGGTGAAGCCCGGGGTCTTGTCGCGGATCTTCTCGATCTCCTGCAGGATCGAGGCTTCCGAGCGGTTCTGGATGATGCGGCCCTCATGCTCGGTGATCGAGCAGAAGCTGCAGCCGCCGAAACAGCCGCGCATGATCGTGACCGAGAACTTGATCATGTCCCAGGCCGGGATCTTCGCGTCACCGTAAGACGGATGCGGCGCCCGCGCATAAGGAAGGTCGTAGACCGCGTCCATCTCTTGCGTGCTGAGCGGGATCGGCGGCGGGTTCAGCCAGATGTCGCGGTCGCCATGTCTTTGAACGAGGGGACGGGCATTGCCGGGATTGCTCTCCCGGTGCAGCACCCGGCTGGCCCGCGCATAGGCCTCCTTGTCCTCGATCACCTGCTCGTAGTCGGGGAGCCGGATGACCACGTCGCCCTTCGCGCGCGCCGCGCCTTCATCGCTTGAGTCGAGATCGTCGGCGCGGAGCTCCGTGTAATGCTCCGGCACCTTGCGATAGAGCGCGACGCCGCGGATATCGGCGCAGTCGCGCGGGCTTTCGCCGGCATCGAGCCGCCGCGCCACCTCCACCACCGCGCGCTCGGCATTGCCGTAGAGCAGCAGGTCGGCCTTGGCATCGGCCAGCATCGAGCGCCGCACCTTCTCCGACCAGTAGTCGAAATGCGCGATCCTTCTCAAGCTTGCCTCGATCCCGCCGAGGATCACCGGCACGTCCTTCCAGGCCTCGCGGCAGCGCTGCGCATAGACGAGCGTGCAGCGGTCCGGCCGCTTGCCGCCTTCGCCGCCCGGCGTATAGGCATCGTCATGCCGCAGCTTCCGGTCGGCGGTGTAGCGGTTGACCATGGAATCCATGTTGCCGCCGGTGATGCCGAAGAACAGCCGCGGCTTGCCCAGCGCCTTGAACGGCTCGGCCGACTGCCAGTCCGGCTGCGCGATGATCCCGACCTTGAAGCCCTGCGCCTCCAGCAGCCGTCCGATGATCGCCATGCCGAAGCTCGGGTGATCGACATAGGCATCGCCGGTCACCAGCACGATGTCGCACTGCTCCCAGCCGAGCGCCGTCATCTCGTCGCGGCTCATCGGCAGGAAGGGCGCGGCGGCCTTGGCGCTGCGCGCCGGGCCGGGCTTCGCCGGCATCAGCGGTTTGGTGATCTCGACCTGGGTCTCCATGGCGCACGCATAGGGCTCCCTGGCCGCAAAGGCAACCCGCCGACGTCTTCATCGACCTTTGAGAACAGATATGGTACATTCCAAAGGCGCTGGAAATGGGATTTGCCGAGGTCCCGCGCGGCGCGGAGCCCAGGTACAGCCCGACCGGCCGGGTCGAAGATTTCTCTAAGTGCTTGGCGGGATTGATAAGCTCCGCCCCCCAACCCGGACAGGACCCGGACAGAAAAAAGATTCATTGCGCCGGCCGCATAGCGGGAAATTCTGAACCGCAATTTTTGCAGGGGTTGGGGTTTCTTCTGTGCCGTAACCCGGACAGGACCCGGACGCAGAACGCGAACCACGACCGGACCCGGACGGGACGCAGACAGAATCTTCGACACGGACGGCAGGCAGTTTGTGCACTGCATCGCAGACAGGACGCAGACAAAGTAGTTTTCTGCCGCGCAGACGGATCCGATTATCGACGTCAGGTCAAAAGCTTAGGCGGATTTCTGGCGGCTCTATTGTCTGCGTCGGCCGCGGGAGTGTCTGCCTCACTCCCACTCGATCGTTCCCGGCGGCTTCGAGGTGTAGTCGTAGCAGACCCGGTTGATGCCCTTCACCTCGTTGACGATGCGGGTCGCCATCCGCCCGAGCAGGGCCGGCTCGAAGGGATAGAAGTCGGCGGTCATCCCGTCGGTCGAGGTGACGGCGCGCAGCGCGCAGACGTGGTCATAGGTGCGGCCGTCGCCCATCACGCCGACGGTCTTCACCGGCAGCAGCACGGCGAAGGCCTGCCAGATCTGATCGTAGAGTCCGGCCTTGTCTATCTCTTCGAGATAGATCGCATCGGCCTTCCTGAGGATGTCGAGCTTCTCCCGGGTGATGTCGCCGGGGATGCGGATCGCGAGGCCGGGGCCGGGGAAGGGATGGCGGCGGATCATCGCCTCGGGCAGGCCGAGCTCGCGGCCCAATGCGCGGACCTCGTCCTTGAACAGCTCGCGCAGCGGCTCGACCAATTTGAGGTTCATCCGCTCCGGCAGGCCGCCGACATTGTGATGGCTCTTGATGGTGACGCTGGGACCGCCGGTGAAGGAGACGCTCTCGATCACGTCGGGATAGAGCGTGCCTTGCGCCAGGAACTGCGCGCCGCCGATCTTGTGCGCCTCTTCATCGAACACGTCGATGAACAGCCGGCCGATGATCTTCCGCTTGGTCTCGGGATCGGTGACGCTTTTGAGCTCGCCGAGGAAGAGATCCGAAGCGTCGCGATGCACCAGCGGGAT
>JAYSFH010000098.1:0-698 GCA_041913405.1 Dongia sp.
GACGCGACCAAGCCCGCCGAGGTGAAGGCGCTGTTCCAGCGGATCGAAGCCGTGCCAGATCTGGTGGTCTTCAACGCCGGCTATCGCACCCGGGGCCCGTTCGTCGAGCTGGACCCGGTCGAGGTCGAGAAGGCCCTGATCTCCTCGGCCTATGGCGGATTCCTGGTCGCGCAGGAAGCGGCGAAGCGGATGCTGCCCAAGGGTAAAGGCTCGATCTTCTTCACCGGTGCCTCGGCCAGCGTGAAGGGCTATGCGCAGTCTGCACCCTTCGCGATGGCGAAGTTCGCGCTGCGCGGCCTGGCGCAGAGCCTGGCCCGCGAGCTCCAGCCCAAGGGCATCCATGTCGCGCATTTCGTGATCGACGGCGGCATCGCCGGCACCACCGCCGAGCGTGTCGGCGGCGACGACAAGTGGCTCAACCCCGACGCCATCGCGCAGACCTACCTCGCCGTCCACCGCCAGCACCGCAGCGCCTGGAGCACGGAGATGGAAGTGCGTCCCTGGGTGGAGAATTTCTAGGCGGCGGCGAACTCTTCCGCCTTCAGCTCCAGATAGACGCTGTCGACCCAGGTCTCGCCGATCTTGAAGGTGC
Source organism: Dongia sp. (assembly GCA_041913405.1). Taxonomy (GTDB): domain Bacteria; phylum Pseudomonadota; class Alphaproteobacteria; order Dongiales; family Dongiaceae; genus Dongia. The sequence goes on from JAYSFH010000098.1 coordinate 593, forward strand.
GCTCGGCATAACCGGTGCGCTTGAAGCCCAGGCGTCCGAGCAAGGTCAGCGAGCGGATATTGCCGGGATCGACATCGGCCCGGACGCTGGCGAAGTCTAGCTTCTC